>JBOFUF010000371.1:0-4397 GCA_051652445.1 Shewanella sp. | reverse complement strand
AAACCACCCACCTGTGGATGGCGTAGCATCGAAGATTCAGCCTCGCTGACGTCCAACGACAGTAAATCCAACATTAAATAGCTCATACTTCTCCCTAAAAATATTCATTAATACTCAAAAAATAACCACTCAAGCCATAAGTAGTCCACGCTCACAAAAAAGCTAAAAAAAGCGAGCCACCTACTCTTGTAGCGCTGTCGAAGCCTGTATTCTTGGCCATAAAATGGCCTGTAAAAAAGTCCCAATTAAGTTCAGCTTATCCGAACCCCAATGCATAAAAAAAAACTAATGTGAACTGGCGCACTAATCTATGTGATACTGGATGCAGAGTATTACACAAGCAGATTTTGCATGAAAGAGCACCGCCATTAACCAGAGTTCACGCGAAAGATTAGCGTGCTTCAATCTGCAGAGCGAGCAATCCCATGCACTCAGACTAAAATAATAAACAAGACACAACAGGACTTCTATCATGATTAGCGTATTTGACATGTTCAAGATCGGCATAGGTCCATCGAGTTCACATACTGTCGGCCCGATGAAAGCGGGCAAAATCTTTATGCAAAACCTGACAGATTCAGGACTCGTGGCCCAAATTGATGAATTAAGATCAGAACTCTTTGGCTCTCTTGGCCAAACAGGCAAAGGCCACGGCACAGGTAAGGCGGTTATTTTAGGCTTGATGGGTGAAGATCCTGAAACGGTAGACACCGACAGTATCGACGGCATTTTAGAACACGTTTCCAAGGATGAAACATTAACGCTGCAGTGTGGCAAAGTGGTTAAATTCACCCGTGAACACGGCATCATTTACCACCGACGTAAATCGCTACCCGCGCATGCTAACGCCATGACGTTATATGCTTACAGTAAAGGGGAATGCATTTTTGATCGCACTTACTACTCTGTGGGTGGTGGCTTTATTTTAGATGAAGATGAAATTAGCCAACGTAATGCTTCGCCAGCCTCACAAATTGAATCCGCTCCTTTTGATTTTGTAAGCGCGACTCACTTATTGCAGTTATGTGGTGAACAAGGTCTGAGCATTTCTTCTTTGATGATGGCGAATGAACTGAGTTTAGCCACTAAAGATGAAGTCAAAGCTAAGCTGTGGAATATTTGGCAGACGATGAAAACGTGCATCGAACGCGGTTATCAAAAGGAAGGTATTTTACCTGGCGGCCTTAAACTGCGTCGTCGTGCCCCTGCACTTTACCGTCGTTTGAAAGCCGAAGGTCGTAACAATGTCGATCCATTAACGGCGATGGATTGGGTCGATTTATTCGCCCTGTCGGTCAACGAGCAAAATGCGGCAGGTGATCGCGTCGTGACAGCACCAACAAACGGTGCAGCGGGAATTATCCCAGCAGTATTATGCTATTACGATACTTTCGTTCAAGAAGTGGATATCGATGTCTGCGCCCGTTATCTATTAACGGCTGCCGCGATTGGTATTTTGTATAAGAAAAATGCTTCAATTTCGGGCGCTGAAGTCGGTTGCCAAGGTGAAGTAGGCGTGGCCTGTTCTATGGCTGCTGGCGCACTGACTGAGATCATGGGCGGCACGGTTGAACACGTTGAGAACGCCGCCGAAATCGGTATGGAACATAACTTAGGTTTAACCTGTGATCCCGTGGGTGGCCTAGTGCAAGTGCCATGTATTGAACGTAATGCCATGGGCGCGATCAAAGCCATTAACGCCTCTCGTATGGCCCTACGCGGTGACGGTAACCATAAGGTTTCACTGGATAAAGTGATAAAAACCATGATGGATACCGGCAGAGATATGGGCAGCAAATACAAAGAAACCGCTAAAGGTGGTTTAGCCGTCAATATTGTTGAGTGTTAATTCACGGCCACTAACGGTTTAAATCGCAGCATCAAAAATGCCGCAACTCATTGAGTTGCGGCATTTTTGTTTTAGCTCATCGGCATGACTGCTGAATAGACGATTCAGGGCTTAAAATACAAGCTATGGAACTTAAGATGCTCTTCAATAAAACTCGCGATGAAATAATAGCTGTGATCGTACCCCGCTTGCATCCGCACATCTAACGGATAACCTTTAGCATTGGCGATATCCACCAATGATTGTGGCATCAATTGGGTACCTAAAAAGCTGTCGGCTTCACCTTGATCAATCAGTACTGGTACCTCACTAATCGCCAGCTTAAGCAACTCACACGCATCGTACTGGCGCCAATGCTCACGATTTTCACCCAGGTACTCACTAAAAGCTTTAATGCCCCAAGGTGCATGACTCGGATTCGAGATCGGACTAAAGGCCGAGATTGAACTGTATCGGTGCGGATGACTGAGGCCGATCACTAATGCGCCATGACCGCCCATTGAATGGCCGGAAATCGCGCGTTGAGTACTGACAGGAAAATGCGCCTCAATTAAGCTCGGCAGTTCATGGACGATATAATCATACATTTTATAATGACGATTCCACGGTGCCTTCGTCGCATTAAGGTAAAACCCTGCGCCTAAGCCTAAATCGTAAGCTTTATCGGGAGCATCGGGCACATCGTCACCGCGAGGGCTGGTATCAGGGGCGACAATCGCCATACCCAGCTCAGCCGCCATGCGCTGTGCCCCCGCCTTCTGCATAAAGTTTTCATCGGTACAGGTTAGACCTGAAAGCCAATACAGCACAGGCACAGGTTTATTCACCGCCTCAGGCGGCAGATAAATGGCAAAGCGCATCTCGCAGTTTAATGACTGAGATTGATGGCGATACTGCTTATGCCAACCGCCAAAACTCTTGTTACTACTGATATTTTCTAGGGTCATAAAAGTCCTTTTAAGCTCAATGTCATGGGCTCAATGACATGGGCTTAGTGTGATCCATTGGCAACACAGTAAACCGATTTACACTCGCCTGACAATGAGTGACATCAGCATGAAGCATTCGTTTACAGTTCGAAACAGCTTATTTATCAAAATGGATCACGCTGCGGATGCTCTTACCTTGGTGCATCAGCTCGAACGCGTCATTGATTTGCTCAAGTCCCATCGTATGGGTGATAAAATTATCAAGCTTAAACTCACCCGCTAAGTAACGTTCAACCATGTGTGGTAGCTCTGAGCGCCCTTTCACACCGCCAAAGGCCGAACCGCGCCAAACGCGGCCCGTCACAAGCTGGAATGGACGGGTTGAAATCTCTTGACCGGCGCCGGCAACACCGATAATCACCGACTCACCCCACCCCTTGTGACAACACTCTAAGGCGCTGCGCATCACGTTGACATTACCGATACACTCAAATGAGTAATCGACGCCGCCGTCAGTCATCTCAACGATGACCTCTTGAATGGGCTTGTCCAATAATTTGGGGTTGATACAGTCGGTCGCGCCGAGTTTTTTGGCTAACTCGAACTTAGACTCATTGATATCAATCGCGATAATGCGGCTGGCTTTCGCCATAGTTGCACCAATAATTGCTGATAAACCGATACCGCCGAGGCCAAAAATCGCCACGGTCGCACCTTCTTCCACTTTGGCAGTGTTCATCACAGCGCCCATACCTGTGGTCACGCCGCAACCTAGCAGACAAATTTCTTCTAATGGCGCGCTCTTATTGACGTTAGCCAATGAGATTTCAGGTAACACGGTATATTCCGAAAACGTCGAGCAGCCCATGTAATGGAAAATAGGCTTTCCATCGAGATAAAAACGCGTGGTGCCATCGGGCATCAAGCCTTTCCCTTGGGTCGTTCGAATTTTTTGGCACAAGTTCGTCTTACCCGAAAGACAAAACTTACACTCACCGCACTCAGGGGTGTAAAGTGGGATCACATGATCGCCCACTTGCACGCTCGTCACGCCCTCACCCACTTGCTCAACGATACCGCCGCCTTCATGGCCTAGAATCACAGGGAATACGCCTTCAGGGTCGTCACCGCTCAGGGTAAACGCATCGGTGTGACACACGCCCGTAGCCACAATGCGCACTAAGACTTCGCCCGCTTTAGGTAACATCACATCCACTTCTTCAATCTTAAGTGGTTGTCCTGGCCCCCAAGCAACAGCGGCCTTTGATTTAATAAACTGCGGTTTTTCGTTCGACATTGTTACGTCCCTTGAATAGGTAATAGGAGTAAGTCATTGGTGTATCATAAATTCAATTCAGGCCAAGTAAATTCTTGCGCCCATTGCACTGATGCTACTGAATAGGAGGATTGTATTTGTTTCTCAGCGAGAGACAATCTAGTATTCAAGCAATTCATTTTTACTGAGTAACAACAATGTATCTCTGGGATGGCATTTCTGAATTTGTCGCAGTGGCCGAGGCCGAAAGTTTTACCCTAGCAGCGCAGCGGCTGAATATCTCCACCGCCCACGTTAGCCGCCAAGTGAGCACCTTAGAAAATCGCCTTGGCACAAAACTCTT
>JBOFUF010000370.1:0-6303 GCA_051652445.1 Shewanella sp. | reverse complement strand
TTCTCCGTTCTCCGTAATCCGTAATCCGTAATCCGTTCTCCGTAATCCGTCCTCCGTAATCCGTCCTCCGTCAGCACAGCGTTTCGTCATTCCTGCCCAATTCTGTCCTTCTATTAGATAAGTTTTTAGGGCTACCCTATACAGTAAACTCTTAGTGTTTCGAATATTTCGGATATTGACCTTTTCGAATATTTCGGATAACGTTATGGTATACAGATGTGTATAGTCTAAATTTGAAACTAGAGAGGCAACTATCTTGAAAAACACCGCGATGAATACTGCTACAAAATTGCCAAGCGCTGAAGAAATTGCACTGGCTAAGCTTGGTAGCCAAGAGTTGTCAGCTGTTATGGAAACCAATGGCGAAGCTCAAAGGATTCATGTTATCGATAAGTCTGGCACGACTCACGAAGTCATGATTCCATCAAGCGCATTAAACATGATGATTGAGGTGCTTACTCAATTAGGTCAGGGTAACTCAGTTAGCATTACACCTATTCATGCGGAACTCACAACGCAAGAAGGTGCTGACATGTTAAATATGTCTCGCCCTACATTTATTAAGCTATTAGATTCTAAAGAGATTCCATTTAGTCGCACAGGTAACCGTAGGAAGGTGGCCTATGTTGATATTATGGAATACAAGAATCGTTTAGAAGAGAACAGACTAGCTGCTCTTGCTGAACTATCCGCATTAGATCAAGAAATAGGTATGGGATATTAATGTCATCATACACGGTAATTTTAGACGCATGTGTTATGTATCCAGCTCCACTTCGCAGTTACCTAATGTATTTGTCCAACACTGGGCTATTCAGAGCTCGATGGACAGAGCAAATACATGATGAATGGATTCGTAACCTTCTCAAGAACAACCCATACGCTGATCCTGAGCGGCTAGAAAGAACTAAGCAGTTAATGAATACTCATGTACCTGACTGCTTGGTAGAAGGTTATGAACCATTGATTAATGGTTTAACTTTGCCAGACGTTAATGATCGACACGTTGTTGCTGCTATTAAAGGACAAGCGGAGTCTATCATCACCTTCAATCTAAAAGACTTCCCTGCAAAGGAGCTTGATCCGCTAGGTCTTTCGGCAATACATCCAGATGAGTTCTTGTGTGATATGTTTGAGCTAGATAGCAGTGCTTGCGTCAAGGCTGCTCAGCAGCAACGAGGCTCGTTGAAAAATCCATCAATGAGTCAAGACGAATTTTTAACTTGTTTGCAAAAACAGAAGCTTCCAAGCTTCGTCTCAAAATTAAAGAACTTTAAGCTTATGCTTTAAATAGAAATAGTTTTGTAAGATCGCCAAGCGCGTTTTAATCCCACAAGTTCAGAATCGCTTTGTGATCACACGAAATGAAAAGTGCTTGAGTGTTTATCGGCGTTTTTCAAGGTAGTTGTCCCCTGAACTATTAGTAAGCGGGAAGCATTCAACGTAGCAAGATGACGGACAATGAGTAAGCGGTGTCGCAGCCGATATCGGCGTAAGCTCACATTTCGGATAAGGGAAGTCTATGCTTGATCTATATTTGGACTGCATTTGGTCTGTATTTAGTCTTTTTTAATTTGTCTGTGATATGCTAACGACCTAGTCAGTATGGCTATCTTTTTCCCTATCAATCAGCCAGGTACAAACCTATGAACATAGAAACAATCAGTTTTTTGAAAAAAAACGCTGCGAACTTGTCACTCGATGAGCCGATGATTATTACTCAAAATGGTGTTCCTGCTTATGTTATAGAGTCAGTAGCGGATAGAAATCGACGCGATGAAGCGATAGCTTTACTCAAGATGGTCAGTTTTGCTAAAAGTGATCAACAAAATGGTCGCACAATGTCATCAAGTACTTTCAAGGAACGCTTGGCGGATCGTAAGCTCGCGTTAAAGGATAAGTAGTATGTCTGGGGTGAAACTTGAATATACCAAGACATTTGAAGATACCGTAAATAGTGCCATATCACACTATGCTCAGTGGAATGAAGAGATTGCTGTGATAGAGCGAATTGAGGCCGTTATTGATGCCTTTGAAGCATCCGTTTCGCAAAATCCCCTTAGCCATTCACTGTGCCAAGAGTTAGTTGAGCTTGGCGTTACTCAGGTAAGACATGCGATAAAAGAAGACTTTAGAATACTGTACGAGGTTAGCTACGTTAATGGTGAGGTCCTGATTACTGTGTTACTTTTTTTGAGCCAACGACAAAGTATACAGAATCAATTGATCAATCACTGCTTGGTTTATAAGTAATTGCCTGCGGCAGTGATAATAGAGGACGGCCTTTAGCAATTTCGCCGTAAACCCTCGCCCTCCATCTTGCGGCACTACGGATATTGATCGGGACTTAAATGTCGCCCTTAATATCCGAGATAAAGGCATCCTAGAATTAAAGGCGGCTGGACGGTCGTTTCTGCTTATGGAAGCTGCGTAAGTCTCGATACTATCGAGCAACGGCTAACGAAATAAGAAGCATCGCCTGATAAGGCGGTGAGAAGTCACTCGCAAGAATCCTGGATATTCACAAGTTGGCTCTAGATGCCAAGCGCTCGAGGGCGTAGCCCGTTCGGCTTTTGTTGTAAACTAAGCGTTCTGTGAGTGAGTTTGCGAACCTTCCGTCAACCGTCAACCGTCAACGTCTTGCTTTTCCTCCCATCTTATTTTCTCTGACTATTTTTGCGTTCTTTAGGTGTCATTAATTGGGTTATTTCTTAATTAATGAGCACTATAGGTTGCATTAATTTGCTGTTTTATCTATTTTAGAGTACTATAGCGCTCATTAATTATCATCTGCTTTTGGGGTTAGGTAATGCAAATTTTAACGGTGCAGATGAACATTGCCGGAGAATGGCGTGATGTTGCTATGGTGGGGTTTTATGCGCCCGAGAAGGGCACTGGCGGGCCATGTGTATTAAATTATGAGATCGAACATGTCACGTCTTACTTCCATCAATTTGCGCAAACCGCAGTGAGCGTATCGTTACCCGTTGATAATATCCCGTTGCGAAGCTCTCACTGGCATCGCTTTTTGGAAGATATTATGCCAGCAGGTTCCAGCCGGAATTATTGGGTTAAGCGGCTTGGATTGCAGGATTTACCTAATTTGGAACGGGATTTCCAATTGTTGAAATATGGCACTATCGCGCCAATTGGCAACTTACGTATAAAAGAATCGCTGCCTGAAAAGGCTAAAAAGTCATTAGCGGTTACCTTTAGCATCGCTGATGTCAGTGAGTTGCAGATTGATTTTATTGAATATGCACAGTCTCGCGGTGCTGCTGCAGGTGGCGCATCCGGTGCAGGTGGGGCTGCACCTAAGTTATTAGTGCGATTAAATGCGCAGCAAGGTGTTTGGATTGATACCTTTCAGGATGATCCGCGCAATCTCGATCAGCCTTATTTAGTGAAGTTCCCAAGGGGCAAAACCTCGTTGGATAGCGATATTTTGCGTGCAGAGTTTCATTTTTATCATGAGCTTACACAATTGGGCTTTGAGACTATTTCCGTTGAGTCGATGAAGCTTATTGAAGCTAAGCGTGGCCCTGCTTTATGGTTGCCACGCTTTGATTATGCTGTTGAGGCGGGAGCAATGGTGAGTTATGGCATGGAGTCGGTTTATGCCATTTTAGGCGAGCCTACTGCAAAGCCTTTGCTGCATGCAGATGTGATTAGGCGGCTTTTAGCCGCGTTTAATAAAAAAGAAAACTACGGTAATACCAGGACGTTACTTGACGTTGAGCTTGAAGGCAAGGGTGGCATTGAGGCGTTTGTGGTTGAATGGGTGCGAAGAGATTTATTAAATATTGCCTTTGGAAATTCAGATAATCATGGCCGAAATACTGCTTTCATCAAGTATGGAAACCGTGTCCAGCTTGCACCCATTTATGATTTTGCGCCCATGAAAGCAGATTATGAGATGATCACTCGGACCTTTACCTGGGGCGAGGGGATGGAGTTAGGTGGAGTGTATAACTTTCCTGCAATTGCAGAACATTTAGCTGATTTGGTTGCCCCAAAGAGGTTACTGAGCGCTTTGAATGAAACCGCCGTGCGTTTACTTGGTATTGAGCAACGTTTACGTCAGCGGGGAGTGCCTGAATCGATTCTTGCCCATTCGGGAATTGGTTTTGCCACGTTAGAAGCGAGAATGCAGCAGTGGGGGTTATTATGACGGTTTTATCTCATGTCGCTACGGAGTCGGCTGAAACAAAAGGCAGAGGTGGTCGAAAAAAAATGTCGGTTAATCGAAAGCCTTTGACCCTTAAAGAGAGGGAAGATTTATTATTAGCCGCTACATCGGATCTCTTTTCGGGGAAAAAGACTCAAGGTCAAGTACTTAAATGGCTGAGAGTTGAGTTGTTATCACTGAGCCAGGATCAGTATGCCAAAATGGTTGGCGTTAGCCGTAAAGCATTGTCTGATATAGAAAGTGATAAAGGTAAAAACGGTGTTGAGTTGATTAGTCGAGTTTTTAGCGGAGTCGGGTTTCGTATTGCATTAATGCCAAAGGATAGTGTAATACTGAAAATGGCGGTAGAGGCGATTTAGATAATAAGATCTAGCACGCTGCAAAGCGACGACTGCCTGGGGGGCAGATGCAAGAGGTAGATTGCTTTAATTTGCAAGAATGCAGGCAGGCGCTCTTATTGAGCGTTCCGTCAACCGTCTACGTTTGTAGTCACTTTGTCGAGTTTCTGCATTTTTGGTAACTGGTGTTTGTAAAAATCTCAACAGAAGAAAATATTTATGTCATTAATGAACATCATCAATACTTCGGCTTCAAGTCCATCCCGTAAGCGCTCGCATACACTTGAAAAGTTGTGGCAAGACTACGAAAAAAACAATTAAGAAATCAACGCTATCAAGCCAAATTAGCGGGTTTTTATCACGAGTTTACCTCGCAATTACTTGAAAAAGAGCAGGCAGTATGTGAAGCCACAGCACAATGGGTGCGCCATTTATTGACTTTTGTGCCGCGTAAATCCATTAAAGGTCGCCAACGGGAGGCGCTGCTAGAATGGATCGAAGAAGAATTAAACGTTATTGAATCTAATCCATTTAATCCTATCAATACTCACGAAATACGCGATAGCTTCACTAGCCAGCTTATGGCTTATCAAACAACCTTGCCTAAGCAAGACATTAGTCAGCACCAGCTTGATGTTTTTCGTGAAGATTTAGAATCTATGTTTGGCTTTGAGTTGGATATTGACGATGCGGCACTGTCTGAGCTGATTGATGAACCGGCGAAGTTCAAGGCATTTTTTGAGCAAAAATTGGCTGAGCAGCATAATAAGGCTTTTGATGACGGCGACGCTGACAATGCGTTTGCGCAAGATGAGACTGAGTATGGTGCCGACGAGGATGATTTTTTCTTCGAATCGACTCAACCAGAGCAAGCGTTAAGCCTTGAGTTATTTAGCGATAAAACCATGAGCAAATTGTATCGACAATTGGCGAATCAATTTCATCCCGATAAAGAGCCTGAACCTGCTAAAAAGGCGCTGAAAAAAGACTTGATGCAGCAACTGTCTCAAGCCAAAAAAGGCAAGGATGCCGTCGCCTTACTGATGTTGGCCCTTGAATATCTGCCGGAGTATAAGCTTGAGGCCGATGCCGATATGATTACACGTATTGAGGCTGCGTTGCAGGTTAAAATTGGTTTGTTAAATCGAGATTATCACTCTATGCAGGATGGTGATGATATTAACACCATGATTTGGCAACGTTTTGGGAGTGGTTCAAAAGCGTCTCGTGCTAGGGAGTTGGCACAGTATGGTGATAAACTCACGATTGAAACGCAAGAGTTACTCGCAAAAGTGACTAAGATCAAAACAGTACAGGCCATTCAACGAGAATTAACCCAGCGTAGCCGACGGGGGAGTTTTCACGACATTTTTGATCTTGCTATGTTTGATGGCGAAACTCTAGATGAATTTTGGCAATACAAATAGCGTAAGGGCGCAGCAAAAGGCGCTGCTGCTAGAACGCCACTGCGTGGCTCTAGAATCTAGGCACGCCGGCTACGGAACGTCACTACGTGACTCACGGATAACGGAACGGGCTGCGCCCTGACGGTGAGTGAGTGAGCGAGCGTTCGGTAATCCGTAATCCGTCCTTCGTCAGCACAGCGTTTCTTGTTCCGTCAACATCTTTGCTCTGCTTTTATCACTTCAATAAATTGCTCAAAATCCTCAAGATGATGCTGTACAACATGCACCACGATATCGAGGTTGAGTTCTTGGTAGTCATGTACTGCGATGTTTCTTAGGCCAACCATCTTCTTTAAGTTGTCTGCAAGCT
>JBOFUF010000369.1:0-2924 GCA_051652445.1 Shewanella sp. | reverse complement strand
CAGCAATAGGCGTGGTGCTAAGGATTTTGCCAGTGAGTCGGCATAAAAACCATCGCCTAAGATCGGATGCCCTAGCGCCATCATATGCACCCGTAATTGGTGTGAGCGGCCAGTGATTGGCGTCAGTTTCACCAGCGTTGAGCGTTTGGCACGACTTATTACTTGGTAGTGAGTCAAAGACGGTTTGCCCACAAGATGACAGACTTTCTGTTTTGGGCGATTTGGCCAGTCGCAGATCAGTGGATAATCAACGCTGCCAGTGTTGTTTTGGACATGGCCTGCGACCCTTGCATAGTAGGTCTTGCTGGTTTCTCTATCGTGGAACTGACGTTTTAATTCCCGCTCGGCGCTACGAATAAGGGCGACAACGATTACGCCTGACGTCGCCATATCGAGACGATGGACGATTTGGCTATGGGGATGCTCTGCTTTTACCCGGGCATAGACACTGTCGTAATGGGCGGGGTCGCGACCGGGCACAGACAACAAACCTGAAGGTTTGTTGATGACGATAATGTCTTTATCTTGATAAAGAATATCGAGCCAAGGAGTGGTCGGTGGTTGGTAAATAAAATCAGTCATAAATAGTGCCTATTGGTCAATGCGGGGCAAAGATACTCTGCTCGGCTTGAGGGCGCAAGTCTGAGGCCCAAAGATCGGCTGTGCCATTATCCTCGCTGACAAAAGTAAAGCGGATTAGTTGATGATTTGCTGATAGAGCTGTATTTGAGTTTTTGTTATACTCCCGTCCTTTTCGTTAATGATCATTTTGAGCCTGTGAAGCCATGAGCCAGCCAGAGATATACACTCCCGAGAATCTTTCTCACGTCCATAACCGTCTTGAGTTATTGGCACCTGCAAAAAATGCTGACTACGGTATCGAAGCCATACGCCATGGTGCCGATGCGGTATACATAGGTGGTCCTGCATTTGGTGCGCGGGCAACGGCGGGTAACAGTGTTGAAGATATCGCGCGTCTGTGTACTTATGCTCATCAATACCATGCTCAGGTATTTGTCGCTCTTAATACCATTTTGATGGATAACGAACTGGCCGACGCCGAAAAACTCATTTGGCAATTGTACGAAGCGGGAGCTGACGCGTTGATTGTGCAGGACATGGGCGTATTACAGCTCAATTTGCCGCCGATTGCCCTGCATGCCAGCACCCAAATGGATAATCGTAGCCCAGAAAAAGTGGCGTTCTTAGAGCAAGTGGGTTTTTCTCAGGTGGTGCTTGCCCGTGAATTGGGCTTAAGCCAAATCCGTGATGTCGCCGCGCGTACGACTATGCAACTCGAATTCTTTATTCACGGTGCTTTGTGCGTCGCTTACAGTGGTTTGTGTAACTTGAGCCATTCCTTTAGTAACCGCAGTGCAAACCGCGGTGAATGCTCGCAAATGTGCCGCCTTCCGGGGAATTTGAAGACACGAACTGGGGAGCTGTTAGCGCAGAATGAGCATTTACTGTCTTTAAAAGACAATAACCAAACTGAAAACCTCGAAGCGCTCATCGATGCGGGCATTCGCTCGTTTAAGATTGAAGGACGTCTAAAAGATTTAAGTTACGTTAAAAACGTCACCGCGCATTATCGCCAAAAGCTGGATGCGATTATGGCGCGTCGCCCTGAGTTTAAGGCTTCGTCCCACGGCCGCTGCGAACATCGTTTTACCCCTGATCCTGAAAAGACCTTTAACCGTGGCAGCACAGATTACTTTGTTAACGAACGCAGCCAAGGGATTAAAGATTTTCGCTCGCCCAAATACATAGGCGAAGAAGTCGGCAAAGTGGTCAGCATAGGTAAAGACTTTATCCAAGTGAGCTCTAGCCATGAGTTTAATAACGGCGATGGCTTAGCGTTTTTCCCTGCGAATTTTGCGATGGCAAAACAATCCGATGACAAGCTGCAAGGCCTGCGTGTTAACCGCGCCGAAGGGTTAACACTGCATATATTGCAGGTGCCAAAGGATTTAAAGGTCGGCATGACGTTGTACCGTAACCATAACCAAGCCTTCGAAACCCTGTTATCGAAAGAATCTTCTAAACGGATTATCGGCGTCGATTTACGGTTGAGCGACACCCAAGATGGACTGGCGCTGACCTTGACGGATATCTATGGCCTTAACGCCACAGTCAATTTAACCGTCGAGAAGACGCCTGCGACTGATGTCGATAAGACCTTACAAAATACCCGCACTCAGCTGGGTAAGCTCGGCAGTACCGACTTTGTTGCCCGTAGCATCAGTATCGATACGGCCCAAGCTTGGTTCTTGCCTGCGTCTGTGCTCAATGGTTTGCGCCGTGAGGGTGTGGCCGCGCTAGAGGCTGCCCGTGTACAAGGTTATGTGCGTCCACTGCCTTGGAAGCATAATCAAGATGCGGTCTATCCCGTCAAGCATTTGAGTTACTTAGGAAATGTTGCTAACGAAAAGGCTAAGGATTTTTATCAACGCCACGGCGTGATTGAAATTCAAGACACCTATGAGAAAAATGGCGTTACCGAAGACGTGCCCTTGATGATCACTAAGCATTGCCTGCGCTTTAACTTCAATCTGTGTCCGAAAGAAGTCCCAGGCATTAAGGCTGACCCTATGGTGCTTGAAATCGGCAACGATGTGCTCAAGTTGGTATTCGACTGTCCTAAATGCGAAATGATGGTGGTCGGTGAGAACCGACAAGTACGGGGCAAAAACGCCTCTAATTCGAGATAGTGTGCCTCGGTTTACTTAACGTATGTCCGCGAGATGAATGCAGTTGCCTAAACGCTTTATTCGCGGATGTTTTATTACAGCTCAATTGAACAATAGGGAATGTGGCAATGGGATTATTAGACGGTTTACTCGGTAATGCTTCAGAGGTTGATTTACAGGCATTAGCCGAAGAGCTAGGGCCTATTATGGGCATTCAAGAGGAATTAACACTTG
>JBOFUF010000368.1:0-3983 GCA_051652445.1 Shewanella sp. | reverse complement strand
CCCAAACAAAGGGGCGGCTTACCAAGCTCTGGCGACTAGGCCTTTCAAGTAAAAGCCTTCAGGGAAAGCGCTACCGATTGGGTGATCGCTCGCTTGGCTTAAGCGTTCGATAAACTGGATTTCACGTTTGGCATCGAGCGCCGCATCGGCCACGATTTTTTGGAACAGATCCGCCGGCATTAAGCCAGAGCAAGAAAACGTCAGTAACACACCGCCTGGATTCAACAATTGTAAAGCAATCATGTTGATGTCTTTATAGCCGCGGCAAGCCCCATTCAACTGCGCCTTATTATCGGCAAACTTAGGTGGGTCAAGCACGATAACATCAAAGGTTTTGCCTTCTTCGCGGTATTTGCGCAGCAATTTAAACACATCGGCTTCGTTGTAATGCACATTGTCATCACTCAAACCGTTCACTTGCATGTTTTGGCGCGCCGTCGCCAATGCTAGAGAAGACACATCGACGTTTTCGATGCTGGCAGCACCCGCCTTTGCGGCATACAAACCAAACGTCCCCGTGTAGCAAAAACAGTTCAATACCGATTTGCCTTTCACAAAACGGGCAGCAATTGCGCGGTTATCGCGTTGATCGAGATAGAAACCTGTCTTATGGCCTTTAATCACATCGACGGCGATCTTAATACCGTTTTCTTCGATAATCACCGGCATATCAGGCAAGGTGCCGTGCAGTAAACCGGTAACAGGTAACAGGCCTTCTTTTTTACGAGAATCGACATCAGAACGCTCATAGATGGCGCAATCGGGATACTGCTCGGCTAATAGCTCAACTAAGGTGTCACGCCACAAATCGGCACCCGTGCTCAGTAACTGACACACCAACACATTGGCATATCTGTCGATGGTGATCCCAGGCAAGCCATCAGACTCGGCAGCCACTAAACGATAACCCGTTAAACCTTGCTCACGAATTAAATCATTACGGCCAATTTGTGCCCGCTGTAAACGCCTGGCAAAAAAATCGCGATCGATTTCTTCTTCGCGATCAAACGTCCAAATTCGCACTTGGATTTGCGACTCGCCCGACCAAGCACCACGACCTAACCAATGACCATCATGCGCGACCACATCAACGGTTTCACCCGCTTCAGGTTTCCCCTTAATGTTATGAATAGCATTAGAAAACACCCAAGGATGACGACGCTCAAGCGACTTCTCGCGGCCGGGTTTAAGTTTGATTCTGATAGCCATAGTTGCCTTTAAAACGTTGCTTTTAAAACGTTGCCTTTAAAAATAGTGCCGCCGCTAAAAAGGGCTGCCGTCTAAAAATGGGAAACGGATGATATACCCAATAGCACCTCAGTGCGAGTACCGAACATGCTTAAGCGCTGATTTATCCTCACCCACGGATGGCCGGTCATACTTTATGTTAGCAGTTAACGCTGAATAATATCCATCCGAAATATGCTGAAATGATTCATGAAACAGCGTTAACATCCCCGTAGCGAGAGATGCCAGCACAACCGCTTAGCTTTAATGGAACGAATACGTCAGTGAAACTCATTAATGACGCAGTACCAACTCAACCATCACTGGCGCATGGTCGGTGCTGTAAGCATCACGCTCATATTCAGGCCTGACTAAGTGTCTATCGCAGGTCTGATAATCGACGACCTGCGCTAAACTACGACCATGGTTCGCATCAAACTCATTCGATAATAAAATGTAGTCGAGCACTGAACCTTTGGGGCCATAGTAATGGGTCGCCGCTCGGTGTTCCCTATGGTAAGCGGTATTGCCAGTCAAACAGTCCCTTAAGTTCGCTTCAATAAATAACTCATAAGCATCCTGCAACTGATACTGGGCAAACACCGCCGCTAACGCCGCATCGGATAAATGCCCAAGGCCCGCGGCTTTTATGTCATTACTGTGAATGCTCTCGCCCTGTATCATTAACGCATCTAAGGCGCCCATCGACAGACTGTCATTAAAGTCCCCCATCACGATGACAGGATGTGTAGACTCTTGCCTTCGCACTAATATACCATTGAATAATAACGCGGCTTCTGCGCCCCGCTGCATGGTAGATGCCCAACGACCTAAGGCTTGCTCGGTGAGTAATTGGGTTTCTGAATGTAATTTCATGCCGGCTGCGGCAGCCAAGTTATCTAACCCAAGTGGCTGATGTTCAAGTGGCTTATGCCCAAGTGGCTGATGTTCAAATAGCTTAGCTTCGAGTGCTAATCCGGCACGTTTTGACTTAAAGTGCACCACATAATAATCGCACAGGCCAAGGTGTGGCACCTTGACCGTTGCCCGCAATACCTTACGGCTAAAGGCAAATTCACTCGATAATCCCATCGCAGCCACTAAGCGCGAGTCAGGCTCAACACTGCTGATTTCTACTATGGGATAACGAGAAGCGAGTGCCACCACAGGGCTGCGATAAATGTAATCACTCATGAGGCTTGGCGCATCGACAACCGCAAAATACCCTAAACCTTGCTCGTGAGCGATTCGCTTAAGCGGTTCAGGGCTAAACACTTCTTGAAATCCCACAATATCGGGCTGGCGATGAGCAAGAAACTCACTCAACCACTGGCATTTTTTCTGCCATTGACTATGGCTATAGATATTTTCAAAATCATAGTAAGCCAAAGGCGGCTCAATAAAATTGAACAAATTGATACTGGCAATCTTGATATTCACGATGCTCGTATCAGAGGGATCATGCGAGTCAATAGGCGTTGCGATTGAGTCCGCCTCATCAACGTCGATATGGTGTGCCACAGCTAAATACCTCCAAATCTGAATACCGCAAACTATCTTAATCTGAGTGAGCACTATGACTCACCACAGGCATAACAAGGGGATACCCGAAGTGCGCTAATGCAAAATCAGCCATATTAACTGGAGCTTTAGCCCAACTAAAACGACTCCAAAGTAACCGACACCCATAACGGCCAAGGTTAAATACAGCACTGAAGTCCGAAAACTAAACCCACCATTAACGTCCACAACACCAGCAACAAAAACCAGAAAAAATCAGTAACACACATTAGCGACAGTGGATATTTTGTTAGAGAAACAGAGTTTAACACTTACTCGCAACCCCCTAAAGCTTCCCAGCAACCAATGACAGCAGTGTGATGGGTCGAAAACTCCAAAAGTTTTTATAGTCTCATTTAACCCGTTACATTATTTTAGTTGTAAAGGCTCATTACCTTAGACCAAGAAGTCTACACGCCATTCCTTTTTTAAAAGCATTCACGCCACTCCTCTTTTAAAAGCATTTAAAAAGGACACTCACACACCCAGTCGATACGATCCCCCGTCAGCGGATGATTAAACGCTAAGCGGGTCGCATGCAGCATTAATCTACTGCTCGTCGTATTAATGATGTCAGCATCATCTGCATCAGCCTTATCAGTCACGCACTCCCCTACACCACCGTAGAGATCGCACCCCAAAATTGAATGGCCAAACTGCTGACTGTGGATGCGTAGTTGATGAGTACGTCCCGAAACCGGGGTAAATTCTACCCGCGTGGCGAAAGGTGTCGTTAAGCGTTCCAGCACTCGATATTCGCTGACCGCAGACTTACCTGTGCTATGGCAAATCTTCTGTAAAGGAAAATTATCGACATCTTTAGCGATCGGCAGATTAATCACCCCACTGTCAGCGGGTATATGCCCGTGGAGCAAGGCGGTATAACGTTTCTCAACCGTGCGCGCCTGAAACTGTTTGGTCAATAAGCCATTAACCGTTTTATTCAGTGCCACCAGCATAATACCGGAAGTGCCAAAATCGAGTCGGTGTAGCAGAGTGGCCGTCGGAAAATCCTGCACTAAACGGTAATGTACGGAATCAAGATTCAACGGATTCTTCCCCGACAGACTCAATAATCCGCTCGGCTTATCGATCAGTAGAATATCGCTATCTTGGTAGAGCACGCGTATTTGCCCGAGGCAAGGCGGTGCAATAAAAGTATCAAGCTGAGTGGTAGGCTCACGGGCAAGGGGCAT
>JBOFUF010000367.1:0-2767 GCA_051652445.1 Shewanella sp. | reverse complement strand
ACTCTCATGCGTACCTGTGTCTAACCAAGCAAAGCCACGACCAAGAATTTCAACATTTAAACTGTCGGCATTAAGGTAAATTTGATTCACCTCAGTCATTTCAAGCTCGCCACGAGCAGATGGCTTGATGCTTTTAGCGATATCGATAACCGAATTATCATAGAAATACAGCCCAGTCACAGCCCAATTCGATTTAGGCACTGGCGGCTTTTCTTCAATCGAGACCGCTTTAATACTCGCATCAAACTCCACCACCCCAAAACGCTGCGGATCTTTAACTTGATAACCAAATATGGTGGCACCATGCTCACGACCCGCAGCATTTTTTAAGGTCTGACTAAATGATTGGCCATAAAAAATATTGTCGCCGAGTACCAAACACACACTGTCACTACCAATAAAATCTGCTGCAATAATAAAGGCTTGCGCTATGCCATCGGGAGTATGTTGAATTGCATAGGAAATGTGAATACCAAAATCGGTACCATCACCCAATAATCGTTTAAAGCTGGCATTATCTTCTGGGGTGGTGATCACTAACACATCACGAATTCCAGCCAACATTAGTGTCGATAATGGATAATAAATCATCGGCTTGTCATACACCGGCAGCAACTGCTTAGAGACGCCTCGAGTGATGGGGTACAAACGACTACCGGAACCGCCTGCGAGAATAATACCTTTCATTGCCTATCCTAATGTAAAGTCGATGAAATTGACCTTGAGGTTTCGCGCAGAGCCAGAATAACGCCAGAGCAACTTACTGTTTAAAGTCATGCCCATTTACATTGCTGACCATTAACATAATGCTCAGTTTAAGTGACGGCCTTAAATACCTAAACGCTGACCTTGGTATGAACCATCTAGCACATGCTGGCACCACACTTGATTGGCTAAGTACCATTCAACAGTTTTACGAATGCCAGAAGCAAAGCTCTCAACGGGCTGCCAAGCTAATTCTGTCGCGATTTTAGACGCATCAATAGCATAACGTAAATCATGCCCAGGCCTATCATCAACATAAGTAATTAAATCATGATAGTGAGCAACGCCAAGGGGTTTTGTTGGCGCTAACTCTTCTAATAAAGCACAAATTGCGCACACCACATCGATATTTTTAAGCTCGTTATGACCGCCAATATTATAAGTCTCACCCATAACGCCCTGAGTCACAACCCGATACAAGGCCCTAGCATGATCTTCCACATACAGCCAGTCACGGATCTGCTGACCATTACCATAAACAGGTAACGATTTGCCCGCTAAGGCATTTAATATCATCAGCGGTATAAGCTTTTCGGGGAAGTGGAACGGACCATAGTTGTTTGAACAGTTAGTCATGATCACGGGCAAGCCGTAGGTGCGCTGCCAAGCACGCACTAAATGATCGCTCGACGCCTTAGAGGCAGAATACGGGCTACTGGGGGCATAGGGCGTAGTTTCAGTAAAAAGATCGGTCATATTAGGCAAATCACCATACACTTCATCGGTAGAAATATGGTGAAATCTAAATTGCGACTGACGCTCGGCATCGAGTCCACGCCAATAATGACGAGCCGCCTCCAGCAACTGATATGTGCCTATAATATTGGTTTCAATAAAAGCGGCAGGGCCATCAATCGATCGATCGACATGACTCTCAGCAGCAAGATGCATAACAACATCAGGTTGATGAGCAGAAAATACACGGTCTAACGCTGCCCTGTCACAAATATCAACTTTTTCAAATTGATAGCTAGGATTCGATTCAACGCTGGCCAGAGATTCTAAGTTACCCGCATAGGTCAATTTATCAAGATTAATGACTGAGTCTTCGGTGTTACTTAAGATATACCGGATCAAGGCTGAACCAATAAACCCAGCCCCACCCGTTACTAAGATCTTCATTCCAACCTCAAAATTTATCACAAATATTATGAGGTTTATGATATCAAACCACGCGATAAAGGCACACGACCAACCCAAGGTAGCCACCATAGCAACAACACGACGGCATCATATTTGATTCTTTAACCGCAACCCGATGTGAAATACAAGCAGAGTGGAAAGTAGCCCAGCGCACAAAAATGACTGACGTAAAGCACAGCCACAATCGATTCATGACGAGTGGGCATCATTGTCTAAAAAATGATTAGCATCGTTTGTGTTCTAGCAACCACAAACCGACATATTTATTAAAGCTCACCTGGGCATAGGTCATTGCAATAATAAAACCAATTCGGCCATCTAAAAAACCTCGACGTAAAAAATAAATCAGCACAAAAGTCCATAATCCTCTTAGCAGCGCCAACAGCAGGCCATGGGATTTTTTACCTTTTCGGTGGTATTTCTGCGAACCAAGCCAAGCATATTGAGCCGCTTTATCTAAACCATGGCCGTAGTCTCGGTGGGTATAATGCAGCAATAACCCTTTCAACTTGCCGATTTCACCACTGGCAGGAATGACAGTCTCGTGAACCTCATCTAAAGTGTAACGCGCCCCTTCACGTTTAAAGAGTCGTAAAACAGCTCTAGCACTGCGCCCATATTTTAAAGTTTTACCGTAAAGAGTGACTCCCCACGGCAGGCAAAATGCTGACTCTTTAATCTTATCCTGTGATAACAAAGCAATTAAAGCGTGTCGCATTGTTTCATCGAGCGCTTCATCGGCATCAATTGAAAGCACCCAATCACAACTTGTTTGCTCAAGCGCTCTTTGCTTTTGTTTGCCAAACCCCGGCCAATCGGTCACGGTGATGTTATTGGTATATTTTTCACAGATGGCTAC
>JBOFUF010000366.1:0-4894 GCA_051652445.1 Shewanella sp. | reverse complement strand
ATGGCCTCTGAACTGTTCTCGTACACTAATGCCGACAACTTTAACGACTCTTCGATCAATTTTGCATCGGTGATATCGGTATAGGTTCCGCACATACGCAGGGCATTATCGTGGGCATCACGACTGACCACTTTACCTGTATCTAAAATCCAACGTACTTTACGGTTAAGCGTATTGAGACGATATACCATCTTATGCTGGGCTGTTTCCCCCCGAATATGGGCATCAATCGAATGCAACAGTTTAGGTCTATCTTCGGCGACAATCGCGTCTATCCATTGACGGCTGTTGGCATTAAGCCTATCAAGATCGCAGCCAAGAATATCGGCACTGCGGGCGTTACGTTCAATGCGATCATGACGAATATCCCAATCCCACACCCCCAGATCGCTACTGCTCAACACGAGTTCGAGTTGTTCACGACTCGCAAGCACCTCTTGGTCGGCTAACGCTTGTGAGGTGATATCTAAAAATCCCGCAATCACTAACTGCACAGCATTATTATTGCCACGCTTACAGGACACTGTCATATGGGTGTAAACAACACTATCGTCCTTATCGATAAAACGTTTATCCATTTCGTAATTATCGATATCTCCCCGCAGCATAAGAGCAAATTTCAACGCATCTGCTTCCAAATCATCGGGATGGGTAATTTGTTCCCAGGTCATCCGTAGCAATTTCGCCTCTGAATATTTGAGTATTTGACATAAACGGGGATTTACCTTTATCCACTTTTGATCCGCCCCCGTTATTGCAATACCAATATTGCCCGCGTTGAATTGGCTCCGAAACAGAAAATCATCCTGCAGACGAATTTGTTCATCACGCTCTAATTCAAAACGTCGCGATAACAAGCAGCTCAGTAGCCAAGTCACTATCGGGAAAATGGTCAATACTGGGAGGGTCACTTTGGCTAGTAATGGCATTGCTATATCATTGGGTAGAAATAAGAGCCACAACAACATCACAATATGAACGGTATAGGCGAATAGAAAGATTTCTCGGCCTGAAACATTGGCTAACACAGACTTACGATATCGACGCCAAATCACCCCAATTAACCCAGATGACACTATCACGCCGACGCCAATCCACATGCCCGCGCCACCGATACTGATGCGATATAGCGCCGTCATCACGACAGCAACCAAAGTCGGTAAACCACCGAAAAATAGACCAGAAACACAGAGAATAACCGAACGAGCATCAAAGAAAATGCCCGGTTGATATACCCAAGGCGTACTCATAATCGTGATACCAATACCACCGATGAGCATCCCAACAATGATGCGCCACAGTAAAAAATACTGCCGCTGATGCTTTTTAGGGATCACGTCGTACAAAAATACCAACGCCAGCAATAAAGCCGCATTTTGTACTAACGGAAAGAGAATAGCTTTATCCATAATGAGAGAGCGACTCCAAAATGAGGGGGCTTAATACCTTTTAACATTCCCCCCACAAGTGTAGCGCAATCACTTAGAAATCATGCATTAATTCCCTTTACTACATCACATTTTCAACTTAGCGCATCACATTTTGAACTTAGCACATCACATTTTGAACTTAGCACATCACATTTTGCAATAAAGTTGTTGCCGATATTGCTCTGCAATCGAATGCCAGTCAAAACGCTGTGCCATGGCCGCAGCACGCACCTGTTGCCATGTTTTTCCCTCGAAACAAGCAATGGCTTGTGTCAACCTTTGCAGAAACGCTTCGGCTTGCTCATCTAAGCTATTGCCGTTAAAAGCAAAGCCAGTCACGCCATCCTCAACGGTATCCTTTAAGCCCCCCACACTATGCACTAAACATGGCTGTCCCGCGCGCATCGCGAGCATTTGACTGATACCACAGGGCTCAAAGGAACTTGGCATCAAAAATAGATCGCCATGCTGGTAGAGCACTTCGGATAACGCCTCACTGTATCCGTGCAAAAATAATAGGTTATCGTATTTAGCAGCCAACGCTTGAAAAGACTTAGCAATCGATGCATCGCCACTGCCGAGTAAAATCAGCAGCGCCGTTGGTTTTGTCTGCTGCAATTGTTTAAGTAAGGTCTCCAATACCGATAAACCCGAGGGTAATTGATGGCGCAGCAGTAATACTTTTTGATCCGTCAGGCGCCCCACCGAGGTCAACAACTGGCTCGGTACTTGCTCCGCCATCGCTTGACGCCAATGGGCTTGAGTGCGAGTAAAGGCAATCATGTCCACGCCGCTCACTTGCGTTTGACGTCCCTGCCATTGCACTAACGCTGCCTCAATCGCACTGAGCAGTTGCTTAAACTGCAGCACTTGAAGGCGTGCCGCCGGCTTAGGGTTTACATCGGCTGCGGCTGAGTACACACAGCCATTTAAAATCCCCACCACTTTGCCATCGTTGGCCTTGGCCTGTAAGTCTTGCTCTAACCCTTCGCCACCAAAAAATCCCGCTTCGGATCTAGAAGGTTGCAACACTTCCTTGGCATAACTGGGGGAGACTAAATGCACCTTGTCGCTCAGCACTATGCCCATACGCATTGGGTTAACACAGTGGGGATAACGCGGATCGGTGATCAGCTGCTTTTGCTCATACGTTAAAGAGGCAAATAACTCGGGAAACCATGCCGCAAAGGAGGAAGCGTCCTGACTTAAGGGGCGTATCCCCTGCAGCGCAAGATTGTGGATGGAGAACACACATTCAATCTGTTTAAGGGCACTGAACTCTGGCACGAATGCTCTTAACATGGCTAAGCAGCCCGCATGCCAGTCATGTAAATGCAGTACCGTCGGCATAGGCACTCGGCCAGTCACTAATGCTGTCGCGACGCTCGCGCAGAGGAAAGCAAACTTAGTTGCATCATCGGCGAAAGGACGATCGGCACTGCCTTGGCTATAAATCTGCCCAGGTACAGATTGCCATAATGCATGTTCGAGCAGATAAATCATCGCCTCAGGCACATGGGGATGGGGCATGGCAAACAAGTGCACCCGCTCCAATCGACCACCAAAGGCGACCATTAACTCACCCAGATTTTGGGCTTGATTGACTGGCGCAGTCAAAAAGCCATAGCTTGGCATAATCACATCAGCGCACAACTCAACCCCCGCCAGAGCGGCGGGTAAATCACGGATAACATCCGCCATACCGCCTACCTTGGCGCCCACAAGGGCACCGTTTTCAGCCGCGACCATCAAAATGCGTTGTTTCAATTAATTGGATACTCCCGCTACTGTATCTAGGCAGCTTTTATTAAGCTGCCTGTACCTAAGCCATTTTTACTTTAATGATCATGTACTGAATGATCAATGTACTGAATGGTCAATTTACTCTAATGATCAAAGCACTATTAATAACCAACAGGTAAACCTAGCATCTCACGTGTCACTAAAGTGATGCCTTTTTCCGACACCCTGAAGCCTTTAGCTCGGTCGTGATCATGGTTATAACCTATTACCATGCCTTCGGGGATGATACAGCCACGATCGAGGATAGCATTCTTGATCTTACAATTACGCAACACAACCACGTCAGGCAGTACCACTGAATCCTCAACCAATGAGTAAGAACAAATACGCACTTCGTTAAACAATACGCTACGACGCACTGTCGCTCCCGAAACAATACAACCGCTAGAGACAATCGAATCCAACGCCATACCACGCCTGCCATCGTCATCAAAAACAAATTTAGCGGGGGGCAATTGCTCTTGAAAGGTCCAAATAGGCCATTTGGCATCGTACATATTCAGTGCAGGTGAGGGCGATAACAATTCCATATTCGCTTGCCAAAAAGAATCGAGGGTCCCTACATCGCGCCAATAGGCTTGCTCGTTAGGGACATCGCTCTTAAAGCGATAGCCAAACACATTATGTTTTTCGATGATCGCAGGAATAATATCCTTACCAAAATCCCGTTCTGAGCTTTCATTTAAGGAATCTTTTTTGAGCTGGTCAAACAAAAATTCCGTGTTAAATACATAGTTGCCCATAGAGGCTAAACATATTTCCGGATTATCTGGAGAAGGCTTGGGCTGTAGCGGCTTTTCTTCAAAGCCTAAAATGCGCATATCTTCGTCGACTTCCATCACCCCGAACGCACCCGCAGCTTCTGCAATGGGTACTTCAAGGCAAGAAACCGTCATGTCCGCCCCCGACTCGGCATGGGCAGCTAATAACCCTGCATAATCCATGCGATATATGTGATCGCCAGACAATACCATCACATATTTAGGCAACTCGTGGCGAATAATATCGATATTTTGAAACACGGCATCGGCCGTACCTTGATACCAATTGTCTGAAAAGCGTTGTGAGGCAGGTAAAATCTCCACCGACTCGCCCAGCTCCTTCTTAAAATGCCCCCAACCCCGCATCACATGGCGGATCAAGGAATGCGACTTGTACTGAGTCACAACTCCAACTCGGCGAATACCCGAGTTGATGCAGTTTGAGAGCGGGAAGTCGATAATACGAAACTTACCACCGAAATACAGCGCTGGTTTAGCGCGCCATTCCGTGAGTTCATGTAAGCGAGAACCTCGCCCACCCGCTAAAATCAACGCATAGGTATCGCGAGTTAAATTACTGATATAACGAACATTAGACATAAAATTTCACTCCTAAACCGGCAAACTGATTGCCCATAAATTGCTTCTCTATAGGGCAGACACTGCCGCACTCCCCCTGAGTGTTTCTCACTGGTATTCCCCAATCATTCGATTGGTTGCTACCCCATTGGTTACTACATCCCTTTCAAACACTTAGCGTTTATACCCAAGCTACCTGAAGATACGAGTTTCAGAGCGCCTAGGGTGCTTCAATTCAAGGCGCATCAATGACAGAATGTCGGCCACCTTTTGAATTGATGCAACACGGAAGTGAAGTGCCCTAGGCGCTCCGTCCCGGCG
>JBOFUF010000365.1:0-7619 GCA_051652445.1 Shewanella sp. | reverse complement strand
TTTTTCTAACTTTGCCAGTTGGGAGCTCAGGAAGCGTACAGAAGGAATGCCGACTACCGGTAATCCAAGCTCGTTTGTGACTTTAAACTTGGCAGAGCGCACACCATCGACATCGAACCCATAAGCTAAAAACTCAAGTTGTAGATTCGTTGCGGATGTTGCGATAATTAATGCATTTTCACCATTACTACCATTACTTCCATTACTACCATTTTCACCGTTAATGCCATCTTTACCATCGTCTCCATCACTACAACCTGAAAGACCTGCCAGTATTAAGCTAAGGATTAATGATTTTTTAAATTTATGTTTCATCATCATTTTATGTGTTGCTCCATTTTATTTTATATAAAACAACAGGGGAGCATTGTTTTATATTAGCGCATGCCATATTAACTTATGGCAATGTTTGCCATTGATGTTTCTACACGTCGCTCGTCACAAAATCAACAAGCAACAATAAAAAAATCAACAGCAACAATAATATAACTCCAGTGCGACAACCTAGTCCGAGAGACTGCTCACACAATTAACCATTGCCAATAGTTAGACATATTTAATTATTTTTAGCACTTTGATGACCAACACTGATGAGTACGGTTTTTAAGAGGTTTCAATCTTATAATGCCACTTTAATATCGCGCAAAATCTCGCTCACTTTTGTACAAAAGTGTCTTATGTTTAATTGAATGACTTCGCTCAAATCAAATCTTAATTGAACAATTAAGCAAAAATTTAATTGAGACATCCAAATTTTATTAACAGATTTTATTGAGACATCGATTTTATTGAGACATCGATTTTATTGAGACATCCATTGTTAAATTTAACGACAGCTATACTCGGGAATTAACGAGATTAAGTGCTTGCATGGAAGTGACCGTTGGCGGCAAGGCCGCTCATTCACATCCATGTGATCGCGGCATTCGCACATCCCTATGCAGCAGATGCCGCCGTCGAGCCCTCAGGGATACTTCTTGTGAAATAAAAAGGGTGGCGTGTCACTGGAATGCAAGTACTTAATTTTTCGCGGATCAGAAAAGAGAGAGGGAAAGAGATAGGGCAGGCATAACTCTTTCAATGTGAGGTGTTAACTCTGCTGTCACGGAAGTTCATCGATCTCCAGCTAAGTTACTGCCGGGCGTTGAACAAAAGAGCACGAGCTCGGCGGGTCGCTCTAGTGCATTCATGCATTTAACGAGAGCTTGTTGGCGTAAATATCTATGACTGAAGAACCACGACCATCATTGGTGTTCCCGTTAACCGTTGCATCCATTTATTCCGCAATGCCGCCCTCCCAATGCGCTTTATATTCTATTGATCCAGTTTTAGCAGCATCGGCATTTCGCAGGCGTCGTGGCCAGTGTTACCCAGCGGAGTGGATAGATGCACAAAGCCCAATTTTTCATAGCGTTTTACCGCTTCATGGAGTACAGCTGTGGTCTCTAAATAGCAGCATTGATAACCCGTTTCGCGGGCGAAATCGAGTGCCATTAGCGCGACGCGTGTGGCAAGTCCTTTGCCACGAATTTCGGGCATAAAGTACATTTTCTGCAATTCGCAGACGCCCGCATTGTTGGCTAAGGGCGCAATGCCTGCACCGCCTAAAATGCGCCCCTCTAACTCTATAACCCAATAATGAGCGCCCGCTTGGGCGTATATTCCGCTTAAACAATCTAAGGTTGGATCTGCCACGCTATACCCTTTATCCGCGGTTAAGCCGTATTCGGCCGAGACATCGCGGATAACTTTGGCAATCGCGGCATCATCTTGGGCTGTGGCTTGGCGAATGTGAAAACCACTTTGTAGTTTGGCGTTATGTACGGCTTGATTATATAACACGAGGGCCGCTTCGATTTGTGAGGTTTGCACTGGGGTTAATTGGGCTAAGATCCTTTTAAATAATTGATTTTGATGAGCATCCAATTTAACGAGTAACATCTTACCCGCTGGCGTCAGTTGCACAATTAAGCAGCGACTGTCCCGTGGGTGCAGCATACTTTGGGTAAGCTGTTTATCGGTCAAATGCTTGATAGCACGACTGGCATTGGACTTATCTATGCTCAGTTTGCTTGCCAGCTCTTTGATGGTCAGGGGCTGCTTGCCTATCTCAAACAAGGCCTGGGCTTGCACGGGCGTGAGGGGGACATCCCCAGAGGCGGCGTTGAGCATACCTAAATTTCTCACCAGATAGCGAGATAAGTGCCTGAGTTGGGAAGATGAGCCTGATTCAGTCGTTTGCTTAGTGTGAGTCACAGGATGAGTTGAAGTCGGTGGTGTGTCTGTTTGAGCCATGGTCGAATGGGTTTGGTTGCATGTTACAACTAAGTTAGCGGGCTTTAACTGTATTTACAATATCGCATTAACAAATTTGTGCGTAAATATCAGGATTTAATAGCGGCGCCATGGCGAGAATAATCGCCTGAGTGTAATGACTTTCACGGGTCGCGTGGCCGTGGGTGAGCAAACCTATGGCACCACCTTTGTGCTTGATATTGACGGTATTGAACAATCTATCCATCACATGCCCGAGTTCTTCGCCTGCTTCTAATGCCCGATAAATTTGCATTGGCAAAGGTAAAATCGCACTACGGCCAATAGCAAGCTGATCTTTATGGCCGATAGCGATGTAGGCAAATGTGGCTGGGCCAAAGTCGAAACAATCAACACCGCCCTCTATTGCAAAATAGTAGTCGGCTTTAGTCTCTTGCGGGTCTTGTTGTTGACAATAGTGCAGGCGGTTAATCGCGCCTTGTCGAGTGTCGAGATCTGTCATTGGTTGTGCCGCGACACCTGAAGGGGCATCTATGCCGCTGGCTTCTATGATGCTCTCAGGGAACAGTTGTGCCATGGCTTTAGTTGCCGCGTTGATTTTTACCGGGTTTTTAGAACCCACTGTTATCTTAATCATGTTTTGTTGCATATTCAGTTAGTTATTTCGGCTTTGGTGTGGAGGCTCATTTGAATCATTGCCTAAATGGTCTGATGTGTCAGCCTTGGGTTTTCTATTCTGCCACAGTCGTCGATGAAGCTCAGTAAAAAAGCCAGCAAGGAAGGTAACCAGTTGTCTTAGGCGTTAGGAAGTCTGATAAGGCAATTGCTTATGCCGTTATGGGGGAGTGGGCATCTGGCTTACTCATCGCGCTCCCTGTACTGGGGTATATGCATCGGTAGGCTTTACTTTGGGTCAACCTACGTCAGATGATAACGGCAACCTTATCGATGACTTTATTGATAAAGCGTTAAGGTTCAGAGTCTAAGCTGGATAAGAGGGTTAGTTTTAGCGAGCATTCACCGGTGCAGATCTACTTTTTACTCCTAGTGATAGCCAATATTTGCTGTTGTTGAAGCCGATTACGATAGCAGGGCATATAGATATGGGGGTGACTAGTGGTGGAAATTGTATCAGTTTCTATACAAGGATCTGAATTAAATAATAAAAGAGTTAAGCCCTCTCTGATGTGTTAACCGTTGACGCGTTATTCTGGTGAGTATTTTTTATGGGAGCTTTAGGCTGATACTTATTTGTAAAAAATTAACATTAACGACAGTGATCGCTATCAACATTAGGGAACACTATGCGGCATTAAGTCTCGTTTTTTTGCTTTATAAGAGACGGATCCACTTCGTGACTTTTCTCTACGCTTGATTCATGTCGCTAGCTTTAGCCTTTGGTGAACAACCTGTGTTTTTATGTGGTTTTTCGTGTAACTTTTTTGTGGTTAAAGTGAGGTTTAATTGCATTGGATCAGCGATCTAGATCTCAATATTAGTATATTATGAAATTCACTTGCATAAAGCGGAGACAGATCAACGTTTATGGGCTAATTTTGGTTATCCTTAGCGCGAATTTATTATGCTAGCCACACCGTTAGGTAACTTTTATATGCAAAAAGATGCGACCCAAAGCACACAGAATCTAGATTCAACGAAACACTTACCTTGGACTCGCCAAGATACGACTTGGATGTTGAGTTTGTTTGGCACAGCCGTTGGTGCTGGAATTTTATTTTTACCTATTAATGCAGGCATGGGCGGTTTTTGGCCACTGGTGTTAATGGCTGTGATCATCGGCCCTATGACTTATCTTGCCCACCGCGGTTTATCTCGTTTTGTTTGTTCATCGAGTATTCCAGGTAGTGATATTACTCACGTAGTAGAAGAACATTTTGGTATTGGTGCGGGTAAGGCCATTACTATGTTGTATTTTTTAGCGATTTATCCAATCGTACTTATTTACGGTGTCGGTATTACTAACACTGTCGATAGCTTTCTTGTTAACCAGTTAGATATGGAATCGCCAAACCGTATTTTGTTATCTGGGATCTTAATCATAGGCATGATGTCTGTCATGGTCTCTGGTGAGAAAATAATGCTAAAAGTGACCCAGGTACTGGTATATCCACTGGTGGCTATTTTGGCATTTATGTCGCTTTACTTGATACCAGAATGGAAAATGGATGCGTTGCAAGTGGTGCCAGAAGTCGGTGCCTTTTTGGGTACTGTGTGGTTAACCATCCCTGTGTTAGTGTTCGCGTTTAACCATTCTCCTGCGATTTCACAGTTTTCGGTATCGCTTAAACGCGATCTGGGTGTGAATGCATCGCGTAAAGCAGATGTCATTTTACGCAATACGACGATGATGTTAGTGGGTTTTGTGATGTTGTTTGTGTTCTCTTGTGTGCTGTCATTATCGCCAGCCCAATTGGCAGAAGCCAAAGCACAGAACCTGCCGATTTTGTCTTACCTTGCTAACGTCCACGACAGCGGCTTTGTGAGCTATTTTGGCCCGCTAATTGCCTTTATCGCGATTGTATCTTCATTCTTTGGTCATTACTTAGGTGCGACCGAAGGCATGAAAGGGATCATCGTTAAACAGTTACGTTCTAGCGGTAAAGAAATCCAAGATGCTAAGATCAATAAGTTTATCCTAGTATTTATGTTCGTGACCATCTGGATTGTGGCAGTGGTTAACCCGAGTATCTTAGGGATGATTGAAGCCTTAGGTGGTCCGGTTATTGCTGCTATTCTGTATTTGATGCCTATGTATGCTGTGTATAAAGTGCCTGCATTAAAAGCCTACCGTGGCCGTATTAGCAATATCTTTGTGGTCATTGCGGGTCTGTTGGCAATGACGGCTATTTTATTTGGTTTCTTCAGTTAATTAATCTACTTGATGCGATTCATTTGAGTCGCAAGTAAGTCATAAAAAAAGGATTGAGCTCTTGGGCTCAATCCTTTTTTATTGACGCTATGTTTTAATCATCTACTTTTCTTCGTACATTAAGTAGTAACTCTGCTTCATCCCTAACGCTTGATAGGTCTGCTGGGCGGCGAGATTTTCTTGCTCGACATATAATCGGAAGCTTGCGGCACCACCATTGATTTCAGCCAGTTGTTTGACTTCATTGTAGAGTCTGCCATAGATACCTTGGCGGCGATTTTGTGGGCGAATATACACACTTTGGATCCAGTAATAATCCTTCGCACGCCAATCGCTCCATTCAAATGTCACCATGAGGGATCCGACTATTTCACCGGCGATTTCAGCGACCAGGTAAAACCCTTTTTGCGGGCTCTCAAGTAGCGTGCCCACTCCTCGAGTCAGTGTCGCTTCATCTAAGGCTAGGCCTTCGGTTTCTTGTGCCATGGCTTGATTAAAGTGCACTAAGGCGGTTAGGTCTTGATATTTAGCTTTACGGATCAACATACTACAACTCCTAGGCGGTTATGGGAAATGCCGCTCTTGTTTCGTTAATTACACATTGTGGCTTACTTTAGCATATACCCAAGCCCGCTCAATATAGGAGGTTGATTGTGGTAGACGCTGCAGCCATATTATTTTTCCGGGTGATTTTTTACGACTAAAGTCTTATCTGCTAGGCTTGTATTCAGTGCCATTTTTTACACTAAGTGAGTCCATAATGGAATTCATTAAGTCTACACGCCGCTATAAACTTAAGATTTTACCTGTCTACGATATGACGGCCGATGAACACATCAATCATTGTTTGCATTTTGTCTTAACCTTGCTGAGCTTCGGCCTGTGGGGTGTCGTTTGGTGGTGGTTAATACTCAAAGCTAATGGTAAATCGAGCTTTATATTCAGTGGGTTTGATGATGATTATTGGAGTTACTTAATTGAACGCGAGCAGCCTCCTGCAGCGCTTTATCGTCAGCACATTGCGCCAAATAAAATCACCGAACATTTCGATGCCTAAGCTGACAAGTTCACCTTTTCTCAATAGATCGCAACGCGCTGAGTTTGGTTAATGTGACTGATGTTTTTGGCCGTTTAGCTCAACGTGACCCAGATCATCCCTTGGTTACTCCCCCTCTGCTAGACTCGGCAATTCCTCATTTAGACTAGAAAAACGGGTACGCTAGTTTTGGTCTTCGCCCCATCATAGTTTCGAATTCAAGGTTATCAATATGACAAAACCTAAGTCGTCGGCATTAGGCCGTGTTTGGTCTCGCTGGATGTCAGTGCCGCTGTGGCTGCAAATTGTTATTGGTATGGTGCTTGGTATTGTGGTCGGTGTCGTGTTCGGTGAACAAGCCACTTGCTTAAAACCGCTGGGCAGCCTGTTTGTTAATGCGATTAAGATGCTGATCGTCCCACTGGTGTTTTGCTCGCTGATCGTGGGCATTACTTCGATGCAAGATACGGGGAAGATGGGGCGCATCGGCTTTAAATCTTTTGCGTTTTATTTGTTTACCACGGCAATTGCGATCAGTATCGGTCTGATTGTTGGTTATGTTCTGCAACCCGGCGCAGGCTTAGGGTTAACGTTGGCAGAAGGGATCACTCAAACCGCCAAAGAGGCGCCTTCATTAGTTGATACCTTGGTTGATATCGTGCCAACAAATCCAATTGCGGCCATGGCAAGTGGGCAAATTCTGCAAGTTATAGTATTTGCCATCGCGTTAGGTATTGCTTTAGTGCTGATTGGCGAGCACGGTAAACCTGCGATTAAAGTGTTTGAAAGCTTAGCTGAGGCTATGTATAAACTGGCCGACATGGTAATGAAGCTTGCGCCCTACGGTGTCTTTGGTCTTATGGCTTGGGTGGCGGGTGAGTATGGTATTGACATGCTTTGGCCTCTAATCAAAGTTATTATAGCCGTTTACCTTGGCTGCATTATCCACGTGCTTGGTTTCTATAGTCTGTTATTGAGCGGGTTTGCCAAGTTAAGCCCACTGCCGTTTTTTAAAGGGATTGGTAATGCCATGGTGGTGGCGTTCACCACCTCGAGTTCAGCCGGCGCGCTCCCAGCGAGTATGAAATGCGCGAGTGAAAACTTGGGCGTTCATAAGAAGATTTCCAGCTTCGTGCTACCGCTTGGCACCACCATCAATATGGATGGCACCGCTTTATATCAAGGGGTTACAGTGCTATTTGTGGCACAGGCGTTCGGTGTAGACCTGACAGGCGTCGATTATCTCACCATTATTTTAACGGCGACGTTGGCTTCTATCGGCACCGCGGGAGTCCCCGGCGCGGGTTTAGTTATGCTGACGTTAGTGCTGACAACCGTAGGGCTTCCCTTAGAGGGGGTCGCATTGATAGCGGGAATTGACCGTATTTTAGATATGGCGCGTACTGTGGTTAATGTCTC
>JBOFUF010000364.1:0-4596 GCA_051652445.1 Shewanella sp. | reverse complement strand
GGTTTCGATACCAAAACCACCGAGAATATGGGTGCACAGATCCCGCGTTGGTTCATACACGCTATCAACCATTAACAGGTGATCGCCCGTTTTTAAACATGACAGTAGTGCCGCACTGATCGCCGCCGCGCCAGAAGGATACAGCGCCGTACCGACGCCGCCTTCTAATTCAGCAATCGCCGCTTGAAAGGCAAAATGGGTTGGGGTGCCACGGCGGCCATAGAACATCTCGCCATTGGTTTTATTTTTAGCGGCGTGGCGCATCTCAGCCATGGTGTCGAAGACGATAGTCGAAGCGCGAAAGACAGGCGGATTGATCACGCCTTTGGTCCATTTTTTGTCTCGACCTAAGCTGACGATTTGAGTGGCTTGCTGATGTTTATCTGTCATTGGGTCATTACCTTGGCATGTAGGTTGAACGAATAGGTTGAACAATGTTGGAGAAGAATAATTGGCGATTTCTAATCGATAGCGATAGCAATCGTGATGGTAGTAATAGTGATGGTGGTCATCTTAGCATCTGCACGCATAAATGACAGACGGCGCGTGATGAGTTTGAATCATGTTATTGGCCTCCTGTATTTTAGCTGTTGAGATGATGACGCTGGGCTTAAAGGCGCTAATATGCAGAGCGCAGAATTCGAGACGTAAGGTTAATCATCTTAACCTGAAGCTGAATTATCCGGATCAGCTTCAGTTATAACAATCAGTTACTGATAGGCAGCACACGATTTCGACCTAAGCGTTTGGCCTCATAAAGTAATGTATCTGCCGCTTCAATTAACTGCATGCTTGTTTGTTTTTCTTGCCATTGAGCGACGCCAAAAGAGGCACTGATATTATTGATGCGCTCGTCTTTGCGTCGGTCTTTTAAACTGAGTTTTTCGAGTCCACGGCGCATTGCTTCGGCCAGTTGCCTTGCGATACGTAACTGGCTTTTAGGAACAATAATCGCAAATTCTTCGCCACCAAAACGATACAGTTTCACGCCATCGCGGCAGGACTCCTGTAACCGTTTAGCCACGGCCCGTAACACTTGGTCGCCGAGCTGATGGCCATAGGTATCGTTAAACACTTTAAAATGGTCTATATCGACCAAAATAACGCAGGTACCTAAAGGGGCTTGGGCTATCATTGCCGTAAAATCGGTGTCGAAGGCGCGGCGATTAAAGCAGCCCGTTAATGAATCGTAAAGCACATCTTTTTCTGTTTGTTCGAGTTTTTTCTTTAGTGCATCAATTTCAGTTTGTGCTTTCTGTAGCTGACCCGTAAAGAACTCTGTGCTTGAGCGAATATTGTTCGACTCTTTGACTAAGCTGCGGACCATATCAAGTACTTGTTCTACGCTAAAACCCTCGTCTTCGATGCGGTTGAGCTTTTCAAAATGACTTTCAATACGCGACTGGAACTCATTGGTATCCAGATTGGTGTCTTTGAGCGATTGAGAAAGCTCTGTCACCATAGCATCCAGATTTTGGCGCATTTCTCTGACATTGAGTTCAACGGGATCGGCAACATATTGGCGATATAAGATTTCGCTACTGACAGGAGGGCAGGTGTTGTACTGGGCGATAAGTGTATCGAGTTGTTGATTTAACTCCGGATTTTGTTCACCAACATAGGTGTACCACAGTGCATAGTTAGTCGGTGTGGTTGGAATTTTATGTTTGAGCATCAGAGGCACTGCTTTTTTGAGATTCAGTGCAGCGGCTTGTAATAATGCTAGTGACATATTTATTACCTTAATTATTTGAAAATAAAAGGATATTTCAAAATTTCATTTATGTTCATTCTGTTGAAACTAGGTTTCTTTCAATCACAATAATATTGGTCTGATAAAGGCATTATTACTCTTTTTTCTTTGGGCAGCAGTGATCGCGTTTACATTACGACGGCCATCAATAATTAAAAGTCATATAGTAAAGTCTATTCATAAACCAAATTATTACAACAACTTGAGAGAAAGTTGTGAAAAATTTCATTAAAACTACAAGTCTATTGGCCACACCGATGTGGAAATCTTAGCGAGCGATGCTTTTGCGGGCCGTGCGCCCTTATCTGAAGGTGAAAGGTTAACTTTAGACTATTTAGTGGCCGCATTTAAAGATATGGGTCTCAAACCCGGATTTGGCGATAGTTATTTACAGGCCGTCCCTTTGGCGCAAATGAGTGTCTTTCAAAACATGCAGCTTGATATCAGTGGGCCGGCCGTTTGCTAATGGTCATGAGTTTACCGCCAGAACCCAAAGGATCACCGATAAAGTCAGCTTGAATAAAAGCGATGTGGTGTTTGTTGGCTAGCTATGACCTATTATGGTCGCTGGACTTATAAGTATGAGGAAGCCGCGCGTCAAGGGGCCGAGGCGGTGTTTATGGTGCACGAAACCGCGCCTGTAGCCTATGGCTGGGGCGTGGTGCAAAACTCTAACACAGGAACTAAGTTTACTCTGGTCGATGTCAATAATAACCAAGGTCAAGTGGGCGTGATGGGCTGGGTTCAACATGAGGTCGCACAAAAATTCTTTGCTAAAGCGGGTTTGAATTTCGATACGTTAAAACGGTAAGCGGCAAAGCCAGACTTTAAACTAATTCCCCTTAAGTTGACGGCACAACTCACGTTAAACAATAACATTGAACGTGCGCAGTCCTATAACGTTGCAGCTTTACTGCCAGGTAACATGCGCCCAAATGAAGTCGTGATGATGCATGCCCATTGGGACCACCTCGGTACTGTGATTGAAGAGGGCAGGATATAGACACAAACATGGCGTAGAATCATCAATATTGAGAATATCTAGCGGTACGATACCGCTAGATATTGATACGTTTTAGTGCTTCTATTTCGTCTCGATAGAGGACGAAGGCGATAGCGATGACGGGGTAGCAGCCTTAGCCTCTACGCTATCAGCTACGAATTTCGGGCTACTGGGTTCATTTTTATTAAACATGCCTAAACGGATGCGAATAAAGTGCAAAATTTGCGCGGCAATATCCACATTTAAACAGGACTCTAAGCCCTCAAATCCTGGGGATGAGTTTGCTTCACAAATTTTGTAATGGCCGTTATCAAACAACAAGTCGATACCAGCAACATCAAGATCGAGAATATTGGCTGTTTGGGTGGCTAGCCATTCAATTTCAGGGGTTATCTGAAATGGATGTGCTGAACCACCGGCACTGACATTCGCTTTAAAACTGTCTTCTTGACCACGCCTTTCATAGCAACCCGCCACACGACCACCAATGGTAAATACCCGTAGATCGCGGCCATGGCTGTTAGCGATAAACTCTTGCAAAATGATGTTAGCGTTTTTGTTGGTCGCTTCAATCAACTGCATTAAATCGTCAAATTCACGCGCCTTGTGGGATAAAAACACACCACTGCCCTGGGAGCCTGAAAGCGTTTTAATCACCACAGGAAAACCGAGATGGCGCTCTACGAGGGCGATATCAACGGGGAATTTTACCAACATGGTTTTAGGCGTAGGCAGATTTTTCTCGGCCAACAATTGTTGGGAGAACAACTTGTCTTTAACAATTTCAATGGCTTTAGATGGATTTAGGCAATATACCCCTAATCTTTCTAAGTGACGAATAATGGCTAAAGCAAAGTAGGTGGTGCCTGAGCCCATTCGCGGAATAATAAAATCGGGCAGCTCGACGGCTTGCCCATTCAATAAAATACTCTTGTTATCTTCTCTGGTGACCGTGAGATCAAATTCATCAGGTGCGTAAACTTCCAAATCTATGTTGTCAGCTTTTGCTGCCGCCAGTAGACGCTCAATTTCATACCATTCAGGTTTTAGCTGAGTCGCGGTTTCTTTATATAAAATCCAACCACGCATTTAGTAGCAAACCTTAATCATCATTCTTTATCCTCGGGTTCAGGTTCATCCTGAACATTATCTTCAATATCAAATTCAGCCTCGGCTTCTATTTCTATCTCCGGCTTGGTTGCGGGCAAATGCACGGTACCAACCACGGCATAAAAGGGTTTCCCCATGGAGAGCCTGCGATACTTTACCCAGATCTGCTCTAACAAGCTACTGGGCGCGATATTTCCTTTGGCGACGTCCACAAATTGGGCTTCATCAGAGGTGCAAGGCAGCGTTTTTCCTTCTGCTAAATGCTTCATGGCATGACCATGCAACTCAAGGAGTTCAGCTTCTTTATTGGTAAAATCGCCGCTTCGTTTAAAGCCTTTGGGGAAATTAGCGTCGTCGTAGAAACGTTTTTGAGAGATAAAACTGGCAGCAACTGAGCCGTTAAACGCCTCAGAACCTTTGCTAGCGTTTGAAAAAGACTTTTCAGACATGGCAGATAGCCTCTCGTTTTTGATATACAAAAATTTGCAACTTGAGTATTGGCTAGTATTATTGATTTATAAATCAAAAAAATTTGCCTATGTTGGTCAATAATTTTTATGGATACCGATTTACTAAAAACTTTTCTTGAGGTCTCTCGCACTCGCCATTTCGGTAAAGCGGCTGAGAATCTTTATCTCACGCGCAGTGCAGTGAGCTTTCGAGTCAAGCAGCTTGAGAGCATTTTGGGTGTCGCCTTATTTGAACGGCAACGTAATAATATTCAGCCCAC
>JBOFUF010000363.1:0-6061 GCA_051652445.1 Shewanella sp. | reverse complement strand
TGAGTACCACACTGAGCGTCAAACGCTTCCAGTTGGCTTGGGCTGCGTATTATACGCATTTCCCGTTTCGCGTCAAGGAGTTTTTTCAAACTTTCTTATCGCTCATCAATCAGTAAACTCATTGATGAACTGTCACATCAGGCTGCTTAATGCTATCTGCCGTGTCAGTGGATGCGCATTATAGGGAGCAGGAGATTTTGTGCAAGGGCTTTTTAATGAAAAAAGATCGCATGGCGATCTTTTAAACAACGGCGATTCATTTACGTGCAAAGTGCCGATTAATTAGACTTTTCACTGCTTTTATTGATGAAACCCTGGATTAGTGAGACGGCTTTAGCATCATCCCAATCAACATAGGATCGAACAAAAGCAATCAACTGCCCCTTTTGATCGAGAATAAAAGTCGCTGGTATCGTATCAAGCGGGAAAACATCCCTAAGCAACTGTTGCTGATCATAGTAAGAATTGAACTTTGGCATACCGAGTGAACTTAAGAACGGCTGAACCTGCTGTTTGCCTTCTGCATCAATAGAGATAGGTAGTAGTACAAAGTCTTCGGATTTAAACTTTGTCGCGAGCCTTTCAATTGCTGGTAGCTCTCTGACACAGGGCGGACACCAAGTAGCCCACATGTTCACCATGATGATCTTGCCTTTAAATTGGCTGAAGTCGATGGCTTTTCCATCGACGTCATTAAAGGCTACTGGCTTAATTGGGTAAGTCTTTGGCAATACATTGATCAAATCGACCGTTGACTCTATCGGTTTCGTCGCTTGTTGCATGCCGGGGTATGCATGTGCAACCCCGCCAGCAAATACCGAAAAGACAGCTGACAACATCAATATCTTAACGATGTTATGTTTCATTTAGTATTGCGCTTCAGTAAATTATCTAACTCCCGTTGGTCTTCAACGCTAATTTCGTTCGGCACATTACCGCCGATACGTTGTTTGCGAATGAAAATAAAACCAACGACTAAACCAAGTAGTAATAATCCAATTGGCCCCAGCCAAAGCACATAAGTTTTAGCTTCCATCTTAGGTTTGTAAAGAACAAACTCGCCATAGCGACTTGTCATAAACTCAATGATCTCATCATCGCCCTTCCCTTCATCGACCATCTTAAAAACCTCCAATCGCAGATCGCTGGCAACGGGAGAATTAGAATCGATTAAGTTTTGATTTTGACATTGTGGACACCGCAAAGAGTGTGCAAGTGATAATGCACGCTTTTGATTATCTGGCGTTTTAAATTCATAAGTATCGACTGGTGTAGCCATGACGGTGGTCGCCATACTGAATAACAGCACTAGACCACCCATTATATTTATCAGCGTTTTCATGATGCACCATCCTTCGCCGCTTCAGCTTGTAATTCTAGGATCATCGGATAAAGGGTTTCACTCCATACGCGTTGGTCAATTGGACCAGCATATCGGTAGCGAATAATACCGTTGTGATCGACAACAAAACTCTCAGGCGCGCCATAAACACCAAGATCTAACCCTAAACGTCCATCTTTATCATAAATATTGATGTTGTAGGGGTCGCCTTGACGCCTCAATTCCGCTATTGCAGGAGCACGCTCATCGCGATAGTTTATCCCGTAGATTGGCAGAACATTTTTACGTTTTAGCATCACTAAAAAGGGATGCTCATACTTACAAGATGGGCACCAAGTCGCCCATACGTTAAGTAATGCCACCTTCCCCTTTAACTGCTCATTAGTAATAAATTCACCAGGTGTTTCTAAACGCTCTAGCTGGAAAGTCGGTATAGGCTTTCCTTCTAGTGCTGAATCCAAATTCTGGGGATTCAAAAACAGCCCTTTGTATAAAAACACCCCCATGGCAAGAAATAGTGCCAAAGGGATAAACAGAACTAACTTCTTCATATATTACCTAACTATCTTAAACGGTTGCGAGTTTAGCTTTGTCTGATTGTGGCTTAATCACTGCCGCCACCTTCGAGCGATAGCGCTTATCTGATGCAGCGAAGAAACCACCAATCATCATGAAAATAGAGCCAAACCATATCCAACGTACAAAGGGCTTGTAATTCAATCGCACGGCAAATTCTGTGCGGCTAATAGGATCACCCATAGTGACATACAGATCGCGGAATAGTCCCCAATCAATACCCGCTTCAGTCATATCCATGGTACGGACATTATATTGACGACGATCAGGCTTGAGTAGAGAGATATATTGATCATCTTTATAAATCTCGATCTGCCCCTGTTGCGCAGTATAGTTAGGGCCCACTACATTTTTGGTTTCGAGGTATTTAAAGGTATAACCAGCCAGTTCTTGCGAAATACCAGGCCCCATGCGGACACTTTTCTCAACCGAATAGTTAGATACCATAGTGGCGCCAATCACTGAAACCGCAATGCCAAAGTGCGCCAAAATCATACCAAATTGACTGCGTCCCATGCGGGCAAAACTGATATCGCCTGCTTTAGGTTTAACCATGTTATAAGCGGCTCTTGCTGTTGAGAGCATGATCCATACTGCCGCAGCAACACCACATGTAACCCACAGGTTAAACACACCATCGATAATAAATGGAGTAGCAACACCTATCGCAATAGCAACCATAGCAGGGATCAAGAGTTGACGTCTTAGCTCGCCCGCTTTAGATTTTTTCCAACGGATAATTGGACCAATACCCATAAAGCCGAATAACACTAAGACGATAGGCACAAATACAGCATTAAAATATGGAGGACCTACAGAGATCTTACCCATGTTAAGGGCGTCGATAAGTAAAGGATATAGCGTCCCTAGCAATACTGTGCCTGTCGCTACTGTCAGTAATACGTTACAAACCAATAACATCGTTTCTTTTGACTTTAATTCAAAACGTGCGGCACTGCTCATCTCGCTTGCGCGAAAAGCAAACAAAGTCAATGAACCACCAACGGCTAAACCAAGCAGCAACAGGATAAACATACCGCGACTGGGATCGGCCGCAAAAGAATGTACGGACGTCAGTACCCCAGAACGCACAATAAAGGTACCGAGTAAACTTAAAGAAAAAGCAAAAATAGAAAGCAATACTGTCCAGTTACGGAATGCGCCGCGTTTCTCAGTAACGATCAGTGAATGCACTAATGCTGTACCAATTAACCAAGGCATAAAAGATGCATTTTCAACAGGGTCCCAGAACCACCAACCACCCCAGCCTAATTCGTAATACGCCCACCATGACCCTAAAGAAATACCGCCGGTAAGAAACACCCATGCAGCCAATGTCCATGGACGAGACCAACGAGCCCAAGCGGAATCCAAACGACCACTCAGCAGCGCTGCAATAGCAAAAGCGAAACTAACAGAAAAACCTACATAACCTAAATACAGCATAGGAGGATGGAAAATTAACCCAACGTCTTGCAACATCGGATTTAAATCACGCCCCTCTGACGGCATTGGGAATAAACGCTCAAATGGACTAGATGTCAGCAGCATAAATAAGCTAAAGCCAATAAGGATCAACGCTAACACTGCCAATACTCTAGCAGTGAACACCTCTTCTAATCCTTTACTGAATAGAGCAACTGCGGCGGCCCAAGCTGATAATGAGAAAACCCAGAACAACAATGACCCTTCGTGACCACCCCACACCGCGGCAATCTTAAAGAAGATAGGTAACTGTGAATTCGAGTGGTGCGCGACATAAGCGACGGAAAAATCATCCACAGCAAAGCTGTAGCCCAGCGACACTACGGATAAACTGATAAAAAAGAACATCCCGTAAGTTAGCGGCCACGAATATCTCACTAGGTATTGATCTTTTCGGGCAACCCCTATCAAGGGGACGCTGGCTAATAAGAAGGCAAATGCCACTCCTATTATCAACGAAAAATGTCCAAGTTCTGGGATCATTGGTTTTCCTCAGTCTTTATTAATATGTTGATTTAGATGGCTTATATTTCAACGAACAAAAGCTAATCGCCGAAAGCGCGAAATTTAAACTCATTTTAGTATTTGCTTTAGTTCCTGTCTGCCTCTTTCATGCAAAACTGGGTGACTAGTCTCATTCTCAATTTTGAGTAAAAAATGCATCTTAAGCGGTTTACATGGCTATGACAGGTTGAAGCCACATAAGTTTCACACCTGACTGACAATAAAAATCAATTTGTGAACCAGTGCCCAACTATCAGCTTTCGGGGCAATGTTGATCTTATATTACTGTTCAATGAAACATCTTTACGTATAATCTCGACTCCATGCCTGCGGTATCAACTCACCGCTTTCTGCAAACTAAAGTGAATATAGAAACAATGACGACTTTTTGGATTTTTATTGCGCTTGTTATGTTGGTCAGTCTATTGCTGATTTGGGTTCCGCATTTCAGGCAGCAAAAACTGTTACTGACTGAAGAGGCTGGTGTTCGCAAACAGACTAACCTTGAGCTATTTAACGAACGCCTACTGTCGCTTGAAAATGAACTCAATGAAGGATTACTTGAACAGGCCGAGTTTGACGATTTAAAGAAAGAGTTAGAAATCAGCCTGCTACAAGACATTCAGCACGCTAGTGATGATTCACTTGTGAATAAAATCAAACCTAAGAGCATTCTTTGGCCATCAATTATGTCTGTATGTCTGATTGCATTATCAGGCTATTTTTATCAGCAACTGGGCGCCTTTAATGACCTTAGTAATACCCAACCTGCTAATCCGCATGCTGGAATGACGTCTGCGCAAATCATGGCGCAACGCGTACAGATGATGGAGGCCCAAGTCAAAGCCGAACCGGAAAACAGCCAAGCTTGGTTCACGTTAGGCCATGCTTACATCTCTGCTAATCAATTCGATAAAGCCATTGTTTCATTTGATAAAGTAATTCAGTTAGTTGGTGCTCATGCTGAATTGTTAGGCCCTAAAGCTACGGCCATGTACTATCAAGCTGATCAACAAATGACGCCACAGGTTCAAGCTTTAATCAATGAATCCTTAGCAATGGATCCTCAAGATCCTTCTACATTATTACTTGTAGCGATGGATGCCTTCTTTAAAGCCGATTACAACAAGGCAATTAAATCCTGGCAAACCATTATCGATAGCGAACGTCCTGATGTTGACCGTCCACAGTTGATGGATGCCATTGCGACAGCTAAATTACGCTTGAATGCTGACACATCTGCAATGCCTGACGATGATGCCCACAAATCAGCAAAAACAGCCTCAAAATCAGTAACTATCGCGATCTCAATTTCGCCAGAACTTGCATCAAAAGCGGGTCCTGACGATACGATATTTGTATTTGCTCGCGCAGTCGAAGGTCCAAAAGTACCTTTAGCGGCGACAAAAGTCAGCGCCAAGTCTCTACCCGTTACCATCATTTTAGATGACACTACAGGCATGGGCGGTGATGCAAAGCTGAGTCAAACCAAAAATGTAGAGGTTATTGCCGTCCTGTCAAAACATGGTGACATCAAGCCTCAATCGGGTGACATCCAAGGTAAGATCAGCAATGTTGCCGTAGGGACAAGCGCCAGTTTAGTGCTTGATACCCAAGTTCAATAGCCTGAATCAAATCGATAACATCGGGCATTTTATCGAAAAAAAAACCGGCTAATGCCGGTTTTTTTCTTTTTAAAAACTACTTAGCTTTGGACATGTATTCAATTACAGCTTTGTAATCTTCATCGGTACAATCAGCACACATAGCACCCGGTGGCATAGCATTCAGACCTGTTTTCGCACTCTTCACTAAAGTATCGATACCCTTAGCTAAGCGTGGTTCCCATTCGGCAGTATTGTGAGTTTTAGGAGCACCGGCAACACCCATGCTATGGCATACGGTACATGCCTTATTATAAATAGCCTCAGCTTCTTGAGCTGAAACGTTGACTGACATAGTCAAAGCAGCGACTGCAGTCATTGCTAACAGTTTTTTCATGTTAATGTTCCTAATGCAAATACGTACAAGCTCGACGCTGCCATTAAAGGCAGACTCATTATATAGCGGCCTAAGATTACTACAAACTTCAAGAAAACTCATCTTTTTGTGATGGGAATCTCAGCGCAACCGTTGTCAGGCGACAAGCGTGAC
>JBOFUF010000362.1:0-8544 GCA_051652445.1 Shewanella sp. | reverse complement strand
ATTGGTTTGGCTATCGACAATCTTGTAGTCAACTCCGAGTTGGAGATCGGGGTAGTAAAACTCTTCGCTAAGCTCCAGTAACTTGACTTTAAGAGGGTGGTCGAGATCGAAGGGATGATTCACTGCAAGGCGAATGCGCGCGCCACCGATAGATAAATCTGCCGTTATGCCGAACATTTCAGTGCGGCCCGGTTGAGATGCTGCGATGCGAATACTGTAATTCATTCGCTCTTCTACGCGATTAAAATAATGGCCTAATACCACACCAGGCACCATAAAAGGTCCTGGTTCAACGGTTTCTACCCGTATGATACCTTGCTGTAATTGTGATCTACGCTGTTGGTGAGAATTAAGCACATACTCGTACACACCTAAAGTGTACTGGCTGCGGTACAGTGACATTGCTTCATGCAAACTGTTGCTGGCGGGTTCATCTAAGAAATGGCGCAATTGACCCAAGATCACTTCAACACAAGGAAGCTCAGATTTATCCCTGAGATCGATAATTCGCGTGCATGGTGAAGCCAAACGACTGAGTTCCATTTTTACTAAGAAACGGGTCGAATTGGTTTCATCTATCGTCAGCTGTTGAAAAATCTCTTGGAAGTTAGGTTCCATGAGTAACGGCTTGAGCTGCTCGATGAGTGCGCTGTGGTTATCTAAGCTCATTTAGGGTTCTTTTTAATGCATATTTTGTATTGGGCTGTTAGTCTTATGTCGGCAGTATTCGCAGTTACTTAAATTTATTTTATACAGATTTTAATGAGTTATGGCAAAGAATAAAACGGCGTACGTATGTAATGAGTGTGGACAAGACTTTCCCCGTTGGCAAGGGCAGTGTAGCGCTTGTCAGGAATGGAATACGATTACTGAGGTGAGACTCGGTGCCGCTTCGCCTGGGCGCAGTACCAAGTTTGTTGGCTATGCTGGCGCAAGCAGTAATGAGGTGAAGACATTAGATCAAATTGATCTCAATGCCTTACCGCGAATATTAAGTCATTTTGGTGAGCTAGACCGTGTGCTCGGTGGCGGGATTGTGCCTGGTTCAGCCATTTTGATCGGTGGCCATCCAGGGGCGGGTAAGAGTACGCTGTTATTGCAAACGCTGTGTCATCTGGCTGAGCAAATGCCTGCGCTGTATGTCACGGGGGAGGAATCTTTACAACAAGTGGCGATGCGTGCCCATCGTCTTGGATTACCGACCAATAAACTGCGGATGTTGTCTGAAACCAGCGTCGAGCAAATTTGCGAAGTGGCGCTCAAAGAATTGCCGAAAGTCATCGTAGTCGATTCTATCCAAGTCATGCACATGAGTGATGTGGCATCAAGCCCAGGAAGTGTGTCGCAGGTCCGTGAATCCGCCTCTTACTTAACACGGTTCGCGAAAGAAAATGGCATAGCCGTGATCATGGTCGGCCATGTGACCAAAGATGGCAGTTTGGCTGGACCTAAGGTATTAGAGCATTGCATCGATTGTTCTGTGATGTTCGAAGGGGATAGCGATAGCCGCTACCGTACTCTACGTTCCCATAAAAACCGTTTTGGTGCGATCAATGAACTTGGCGTTTTTGCCATGACAGAGCGTGGCTTAAAAGAAGTGGCGAATCCTTCGGCGATTTTCCTTTCCCGTGGCGAAGAAGCATCATCTGGCTCACTGGTTATGGTCGTTTGGGAGGGTACGCGCCCGCTGCTAGTGGAGTTGCAAGTGCTGGTAGACAGCTCCGCCATGTCGAATCCTCGCCGTGTGGCTGTGGGTATGGATGGCAATCGGTTGGCGATGTTGCTTGCTGTCATGCACCGCCACGGCGGATTACAAATGTCGGATCAGGATGTGTTTGTGAACGTAGTGGGCGGCGTTAAGGTGACCGAAACCAGTGCCGATTTAACGTTATTGTTGGCTATGGTATCGAGCTTTCGTGGCGATATTTTACCGAGTGATTTAGTCGCTTTTGGGGAAGTCGGTTTATCTGGTGAAATTCGGCCTGTGCCCAATGGACAAGAGCGATTAATCGAAGCCGCTAAGCACGGTTTTAAACGCGCAATTGTGCCAAAGGCTAACGTGCCGAAAAAGCCTCCTGCGGGAATGGAAGTGGTGGGTGTGTCTAAGTTATCTGAAGCACTTGAGGCGATTTAACCTGTAAATGCTCGCTTAAATTGAGGGGATATTTAGCATTAAAGGCTCTATAGCCGCATTAACGTCAGAAATCAAAACCGCGCCATGAGGGGCTGTTTGTGTTTGCGATCGGGGTCTTAATCGATGGTATTATGTTTTTCGATAAACAACATCAGTTCGCGAGTCAGCAAAGAAGCATCACCGAGGTTCAGTTCCACCATTCGTTTGAGGTGGCTGATACTATCGATATCGATGACGTTACATTTTAAACCTAATTGGGCATTTCTGTGATGGACTAACTCCGTTTCCATCCGGATCTCAATCTCAGATCCAGACAAGGTAAAACTGAGGGTAAAAGTGTCATCTGAGTGGATGAAGTTTTGCGGCTCTTCGATCAAAGCGCCATTGAGACTCAAATCGAGAATGGTCGTATCCCATTGTGCAGCACCCTGTTGTAGATGTGCATTCGTGGCAAATAAAATCCGCGAAAATTTGCGCCTTTCGTCCATAACCAATCCTTTTTCTTTCATCATCAGCTAAGTGTAGCCCCATCAGTGTCCTTTAGCATATGCCATATTGATGTGACTGTAAAAGTAGAGTAATTATTTGTGCAATAAAACGGTCGAGATCGCACATTTGACCTTTCATTTGTATTTAAATATGAATTATTGTGAATAATTGCTTTAAATACAATAACATAGGCTGGGTGATGCCTATGGTGTCATTGGGGGCGAATCCGATCGAAAGCGATGTTTGATATGAGCACGATAAAGGGGTGATTATGAATGGGCTCACTTGCTGTGGTGAATGGGTTTCGACAAGATATGAAAGATTTATGAATTTTTTGAAGGCGTAAGTTTAGCACTGCTCTGGCAGACGTTGGTGGGGATGAATGTGACATTAAGAGGTCATTATTGCCTCGCTTTGGGCATTTTTTGAATGACAGATTTCAGTTTTAGCCGCTATGTTTTTATCGAAGAAAAGGCGATTTTTTAGCTATCTTTGGGAGATTGCAGTATCATCCTCGGCCAACAATGGCTGTGTCTACATGGTTAATCGCTTTTTAATCATAGCGAAGCATCACTGCTTGCAGATCATGGATTTTTCCCACAGTAGGAAAATGATGTGGATCTCTCACCCAACTCCCTTTGATTTGGGGCTCTAATCTGCCGCAGCCAGCGTCGCCAATTGCGCTTTATCGCGATGGTATCGACCCTATTTTAAGAGATCACAAGGTATAACAATATTATGTCTGAGCAATTGAGTTCAACAGCCGTACCCTCTGGTTCGTTTCTGGACCGTTATTTTTCAATTCAACAACGTGGCAGCACTGTTCGCCAAGAAGTGATTGCGGGATTCACCACCTTCCTTGCGATGGTCTACTCAGTGATTGTGGTGCCCAACATGTTAGGCCAAGCGGGATTTGATCCCGGCGCGGTATTTATTGCCACCTGTTTAATTGCTGCTTTTGGTTCTTTGCTGATGGGGTTATGGGCAAACTTACCTATGGCGATTGGCTGTGCGATTTCACTCACGGCTTTTACCGCCTTTAGCTTAGTGCTAGGTCAGGGGATGTCGATTCCAGTCACCTTAGGCGCTATTTTCCTAATGGGCGTGGCGTTTACACTGGTGAGCGTGACAGGTATTCGCCAGTGGGTACTAACGAATTTACCTAAGGGCATAGCCCATGGCACTGGCATAGGGATTGGTTTGTTTTTACTTTTGATTGCGACTAACAGTGTGCAGTTGATTGTGGCCAATAGCGCAGGCTTACCGGTGAAGTTAGGTGACATTAACAGCTTACCTGTTATTGCCACTGTTATAGGGTTAGCAGCAACCATAGGTTTAGAACGCCGCGGTGTACCGGGCGGTATTTTGTTGGTCATTATCGCGCTATCGGTATTTGGTTTAGTGTTCGATCCGAGCGTTAAATATCAAGGTTTGTTCGCCTTGCCTGATTTTACCTCAGAGCATTCACTGATTGGTCAGCTCGATATTATGGGCGCCTTTAATCCTGTGGTATTGCCTATTGTATTAGCCTTAGTCATGACGGCGATTTTCGATGCGACCGGCACCATACGTGCGGTGGCGGGGCAAGCAAATTTACTCGATAAAGACGACAATATTGTCGGCGGCGGCAAAGCCTTAACCTCAGACTCTGTCAGCAGCATGGTGGCGGGTTTAGTCGGCGGCGCTCCTGCAGCTGTGTATATCGAATCAGCGGCGGGTACTGCGGCGGGCGGTAAGACAGGTTTAACAGCGACCATAGTTGGCGCTTTGTTTTTATTGATGATGTTTTTAGCGCCATTAAGCTATTTAGTGCCAGCCTATGCGACCGCGCCAGCCTTGATGTATGTGGGCTTATTGATGCTGAGCAACGTGGCAAAACTCGACTTTGACGATAAAGTCGATGCCATGTCGGGCTTAACCTGCGCGGTGTTTATTATCTTAAGTTGTAATATCGTGACCGGTATTATGCTGGGTTTTGTGACACTGGTGGTCGGCCGTATTTGCAGTGGTGAATGGCGTAAACTGAAGTTAGGCGTGCTCGCCATTACCTTAGGTTTAGTGGTGTTTTATATGGGTGGCTGGGCGATTTAAGTTAGCCAAACCGAGTGATGTTAACGTCGTTATTGAGAACAGAAGCGAGTGCCGCCCTTAGGGTTAGCACTCGCTTTGATTTTGTGCCTTGTCCTCACAATAGGCGCGTAGCAAGTCTTTCCAAGTGACAATCCCAACCAATTTACTGCCCTCTAACACGGGTAAACAGCCTATATTGTTGTCTAATAACATGCGGGTGGCCGTGTCTAAATGGATGTGAGGTGCGACCGTAACCGGATTACGCGTCATCACTTGATGTACACGTTTTTGCAGGGTTTCTAAGTCTCTTGCTGTTTGCGCACTCGCGCCCAAGTTCGGGCTAATCGCGCGCAGTAGATCCCGCTCCGATAACACGCCTTCAAGTTGATTCTTATCGACGACCAGCAAGTGATGGAAGCTCGCTTGGTCGAAGATTTCCTTCGCCACCGTTAAACGGTCGTCCATTTCGATAGTCACGACTCGACTACTCATAATATCGGCGATAATGATCGGCATGATAATCCCCTGTTATACCAATCACATTAAATATCTCATCAGTTTAGAGCCTTAATCCAACGCTGGCAGTGGCGTGTCTTTAAGGCTCCCAACGGGTGGCTGATGTTAATTTTCTGCTAGGTACTTGAACTGGTGTTAAATGAACAGAGATAAAATACAATAGGTATTGAGGCTGCTCATTCCCAGTTTTATATCTGTAATGCACTGCATTACAGATGCTTATAGCAGAGTGGCGTGAATTTAGCCAATATCGATGTTAAGGTGTTAACTGATAGCGGGATGAGTCTTGCGTCTCTGGCTCGTCATCGTAGTTGATTGGCATCTGCTCCGATTCAGGCAAGTGCACGCCAATGTAGCGTTGGTACTTTTTGTCTTTTAGTTTGTGGGTGTCCACGAGCACTAAGCCATCGATACAGTCGCCAAAGTCGGCGTCGATGCCAAAGGCGAGAAACTTAACCCCATCGGCTTTACATAATTCGCCATATTGTTTGTAGAGCGTAGGTACGGCCGTCCCCATACTCGCAAGCACTTGCTTGAGCTGCTTGAAATTATTCTGATAATCTTCGGCGTAATACAAGTTATCTAACTTCGCTTTTTGGAATGCGGGTAAACCAAAGGGTGACTTGGAAATCGCCATGGGCTGTTTAGGCGCAAATTCTCTTGCGTAGAAGTGCACGAGCAATTCCCTTGCGCTGCCAGGGAGCTGATTGCTGATCGATACTGGGCCAAAAAGGTAGCGATATTCAGGATGTTTGGCGAGATATGCCCCAATGCCAAACCACAGATAATCTAAACTGCGTTTTCCCCAATATTTGGGCTGCACAAAGCTGCGGCCGAGCTCCAAGCCTTGTTTCACCAAGGGCATAAAGCTGTCGGTGTATTGAAACAGCGATTGGCTGTAGAGGCCGTTGTCACCGTATTTTGCTAAGACTTGCTCACCACTGGCGAAACGATAGGCGCCAACAATGTCAAGCAGCTCTTTATCCCACAACACTAAGTGCTGGTAGTAGGAATCGTATTTGTCGATATCGCGGCGTTTACCTGAACCTTCGCCCACGGTACGAAAGGCGATTTCCCTCAGGCGGCCAATTTCCCGCATGATGGGATTGCTGTCGCGGTGTTGGTACAGATAAATCAATTTGTGATCTTGCGTTTCCCCGAGGAGTTCGCATTGCTGCAGCGCCGCTTGCAGTTCGCGGCGCGATTCGGGGTGGGCGATAGCACGCTGAGTCATAAACAGTTGTTCTTTATCTTTGCCGATCCGATACAAGTGATTTTTAAGCCTTTTTAACTTGGTCTTGAGTGGAAAGTCCATTGAGCGTAAGGCTTCATTGGCAATGAGCTCGCCTATGCGAATAGGCATATTACGTTTGGCCTGTTTAAACATTTCCTTCACCAGCAGTAAAGTGGCGAGTGGTTTGTAAATCATCGATGCGCCGTAAAAGGTAGCGGAGTTCTTGGCGTCTAAAAATATTGGCAGTAGGGGCGCATTGCAGGAAATCGCCATCTTTAAAAAGCCGCAGTGCCATTGGGTATCGCGTATGCCGCTTGGCCGCAGGCGTGACACTTCGCCCGCAGGAAAGAACAGCACTGCGCCTTCGTTACGCAGGTGCTGGTGGATTTTTTCTAAATGCTGTTTCGGTGTGCCGCCGGTCATATTGCGTACCGGCAGTAGGATTGAGTGCAGCGGCTCGAGCGCCATCAAGAGTTCATTGGCGACGACTTTTATATCGGGGCGTATTTCACTGATGAGTTTAATGAGCGCTAAGGCATCGAGTGAGCCTATGGGATGGTTCGCGAAAATCACCACTCTACCTTCACAGGGAATATTTTCTATCTCGTTGGCGGGCACGGTAAAGCTGAAGTCGAAACTCGCCAGCATTTGTTCGACAAAGTCTACGCCTTGTAAGTAGGTATATTGATTGGCGATAGCGTTGCACTGTTTTTCATTGAGCAGGTAACGCAGCATGGCCTTGGCCGGCTTGGCGAGCCAAGGTTTATCATTGAGAGCTGGCAGATTTTGTGCAACCACATTATCAACGGTAAAAATCATTGTATTCACCTTGAGTCCAGAGAGCTTTGCGGCATAGTTGAGTGATCGCGTTCACCCTATTAGGCGGTAAACGGATGCGAGCTTAGCGAGAAGGCTTGACTAAATGATGACGTTGAAGTGACAGGCAGATGACAGAAGGGGAGCCCGTTAAGCTGGCTCCCCTTGTTGTTGAACGATTACTGAAATCGAATGTTGAAGTTAAATTTAGAACAATAAATGCGCCACACCTGCGATAACAGGCAGTGTCACTAAGGTGCGCAGAATAAACACCACGAAAAGCTCAACGAAGTTGATGGGGATTTTACTGCCAATAAGCAATGCGCCGACTTCACTCATGTAGATCAACTGAGTCACAGATAGGGCTGCAATGACAAAGCGGGTCATATCCGATTCAATTGAGCTGGCAAGGATTGACGGAATAAACATATCGGCAAAACCGACCACGATTGTTTTAGAGGCGACAGTGGCTTCTGGAATATGCAGTAATTCGAGTAATGGAATAAACGGCATACCCAAATAGTTAAAGATAGGCGTGTGCTCGGCAATAATCAGCGCCAGCGTACCAATGGCCATTACCACAGGGATAATACCAAACACCATATCGACAACGTTTTTAATACCTTCATTTAAGACCGTTTTTATGCCTCCTGCACTGGCGGCTTTTTCTAGGGCTTTATCAAAACCCCAAGTAAAGGCGTTGTGTCCTGCAGGGATCAACTCATCGTCAGCCATGCGTGGCGTGTCATCGATATAGTGGTCTTTTTTCCACGACAATGGAGGTAACTTAGGTACGATTATGGCTGCGGCAAATCCAGCGAGACAGACAGTTAGATAGAAAGGTGCAAACATGTGCTCTAACTTAACTTGCGAGATCACCACTAAGCAAAAGGTAATTGACACCGCAGAGAACGTAGTGCCGATAACCGCCGCTTCTCTTTGGGTATAAAAACGCGCTTCGTATTGTTTGCTGGTCAGCAAAATCCCCACACTGCCATCGCCTAACCAGGATGCCATACAATCAATTGCACTGCGTCCAGGTAGGTTGAAAATGGGGCGCATAATCTTAGTTAACAGTGTGCCAAAGAGTTCGAGTAGACCGAAATTTAGCAGCAGCGGCAGTAACATACCAGCGAAAAGAAACACTGAGAACAACACAGGTAACAAATCGTTTAATACTAACGCTCCCGTGCTCGAGGAGTTGATAACCTCGGGACCCAAGCCTAAGTAAGTCAGTACGATAAATACCGCACCTACGATACGCGTTGTCAACCATAAAGGGCTG
>JBOFUF010000361.1:0-2440 GCA_051652445.1 Shewanella sp. | reverse complement strand
CAATCTTGCTTTGCGGGCATGTTGACCCTGCAAAAAGGGGCCAATTAAGTGGGTGAAGAGGCGTAGCATCTTGCTGTCAGTATTATGCTCGTGCACGGTTTTTGCAGGATTTTGCGGGCTATTTTTCAGTAGTTTACTGCAGAGCCAAGGGGTGACAACAAAGGCAACTAGCAGCGAAATCAACATGCCCATACTGGCATTGATGGGGATCGGGCTCATGTAAGGTCCCATTAAACCTGACACAAAGGCCATGGGTAGCAAGGCTGCGATAACGGTAAATGTCGCCAAAATGGTCGGGCCACCGACTTCATCGACGGCCACTGGGATAAGCTCGCTGAAGGATTTTTTGCCAAGCGCCATATGCCGGTGGATGTTTTCTACGACGACGATGGCGTCATCGACCAAGATGCCGATGGAGAAGATTAAGGCGAACAAGGACACGCGGTTTAAGGTAAATCCCCATGCCCATGAGGCAAATAGGGTTGCTGCTAAGGTGATAATAATGGCCACACCCACGACTAAGGATTCACGGGCGCCCATCGTTAACAATACCAGCATCACTACGGCGCTGGTGGCAAAAATAAGCTTTAAAATAAGGGTGTTAGATTTATCCGCTGCGGTTTCGCCATAGTTACGTGATACTGTGACTTCAACATTGGCGGGGATTAACACATTGTCGACTTTGGCAATCCGCTCAATCACACTGTCGGCGATATCAACGGCATTCTGCCCAGCCTGTTTACCTATGGCGATTGTGACGGCGGGATAAATGTCGGTTTTATCTGCGTGCCAAACGCTCTGTTTGGGGATGTCACTTTTTAAGCTGATTTCGGCAATGTCGGCTAAATAAATCGCAATAGGCCTGCCTTGCTTATCTTGATGAACGCTGACGACTAATTGCTTAAGATCGTCTATTGATTGTAAAAATTGTCCCGCTTGCACTTTAATCTCTTGATTACCTTGCACTAATGATGCCGGCATAGAGACCAGATTATTGTCATTCAGACTCTGTCTTAGCTTGTCGTAGCTAAGATGAAAGCTATTCATCTTGGCAGGATCGATACGGATATTGGCGACCATCTCGTGTTGGCCGAGGGTATAGATCTCACGAGTACCGGGAATACGCTTAATGTCGGTTTCTAATCCTAGGGCCACATGGGTCAACTGCTCGGCGGAAACCTGCCTATCCTTTGACCACAAGGTTAAACTCACAATCGGGACATCATCGATACCGCGGGGTTTGATTAAGGGATCCCCGACACCGGCGGCTTTTGGCAATTTGTCCATATTGGCATAAATCTGGTTGTAAAGACTGACAATGGCATCATTGCGTGCAACGCCGACCTTAAAAATGACGATGATCAGTGCGCCATCAGGCTGGGAGAATGAGTATAGGGTATCTATCCCTTTGATTTCAGAAATCACTTGCTCTACAGGTAAAGTGACTAAGTTTTCAACTTCAGTGGGTGTCGCACCAGGGAAAGGAATAAATACATCGGCAAAGGTGACGTCAATTTGCGGCTCTTCTTCTTTAGGTGTGACTAAAATCGCGAATAGTCCAAGCAAGAGCCCAAGAATCGCCAATAGTGGAGTCATAGGGCTATTTTGGAAGGCGGCGGCAATGCGCCCTGAAATCCCAAGTGGGGTCTGTGGTACTGGAGCGTGCTTCATAAAACAACCTCGACAAAGCTTAAGTCGCTAGAGAATTTATTGCTGCTTGCTGAGCAACACTTGGTAGGCATCAACGGCAACCTTGTCACCGGATTTGAGACCTGCGAGCACTTCGACCTCGCCCTCTACTGGCGCAGTCACTCGGACTTGGGTCAGCATAAATGCTTCGCCTTGTTTAAGGTAAACGCTGCTCAGTTCATTCATCGTCAATAGTGCCGAGCTTGGCAGTTGGATTTTTTCTCGCTCGCCATTTTTAAAGGACACTTTAGCCCACGTGCCGGGTTGAAGATTGGCTGCATTTTGCGGCAGATTAATGCGTACTTGATAACTGTGGCTGACGGGATCAGCGAAACTGAAAATCGTGAGGTCGGTTGAGGTGAACTCGCGGCCATCACTCAAACGGACGAGAAATTCAGGGGAATTTTTCAGTTGGTTAATGTAACGCTGGGGCACGTGGGTCACGGCGCGCATGTGACTGGCCGAAAATCCTGAAAGCAATGCTTGTCCTGGGGTGACGGTTTCGCCAAGCTCAACAAAACGCTTAGTTACAACACCACTAAATGGCGCGGAAACAACCGTATATTTTAAGGATTCGCTGGCTTTTATCACCCGAGCCTTGGCTGCGGTAACGGCTTGTTCCGTGGCTTTAGCGTTGGCGGTGGCTTCATCCATCGCCCCCTTCGATATTGCACCTTGGGGAAACAAGGCTTTAAAACGACGGTATTGAGCCTGAGCTTCGACATTCAGGGCTTTGGCTTTGGCTAAATCG
>JBOFUF010000360.1:0-2487 GCA_051652445.1 Shewanella sp. | reverse complement strand
AGCGGGTTGAAAAGCTGCTTGATGCAGGCTCGCCCTTTTTAGAACTGTCGCAATTTGCGGCGTTTGAAGTTTATGACGAAGAAGTGCCTGCAGCAGGCATTATCGCGGGGATCGGCCGCGTGAGTGGTGTCGAGTGCATGATCATCGCCAACGACGCGACAGTTAAAGGCGGTACTTACTACCCGATTACCGTTAAAAAACATCTACGCGCCCAAGATATTGCCAGCCGTTGTCACTTGCCTTGTATCTATTTGGTCGACTCTGGCGGCGCTAACCTGCCCCGCCAAGATGAAGTCTTCCCCGACCGCGACCATTTCGGCCGCATCTTTTACAATCAAGCGCAAATGTCCGCTAAGGGCATCCCCCAAATTGCAGTAGTGATGGGCCTGTGCACCGCAGGCGGCGCCTATGTACCGGCCATGGCTGATGAATCGATTATCGTAAAAGATCAAGGCACTATCTTCTTAGCCGGCCCGCCATTAGTCAAAGCGGCCACAGGTGAAGAAGTCAGCGCCGAAGAACTGGGCGGCGCCGACGTGCACACTAAAATTTCCGGCGTGGCAGACCATTTAGCCCAAAACGATGAGCACGCGTTAGAGCTTGCACGCCGCGCGGTATCACGCCTGAATCATCAAAAGGAAATCAAAAGTCTGCTGAGCCCAGTCAAACCGCCAAAATTCGATATCAGCGAACTGTATGGCATTGTCGGCACTGATTTGAAAAAGCCCTTTGATGTCAAAGAAGTGATCGCCCGTATCGTCGATGATTCTGATTTTGATGAGTTTAAAGCCAACTATGGCGCAACCTTAGTGTGCGGTTTTGCCCGTATTCACGGCTACCTCGTTGGCATTGTCGCCAACAACGGAATTCTGTTCTCTGAGTCGGCGCAAAAAGGTGCGCACTTTATCGAACTGTGCTGCCAACGCAAAATTCCGCTGCTGTTCCTACAAAATATCACCGGCTTTATGGTGGGTAAAAAGTACGAACACGAAGGTATAGCGAAACACGGCGCTAAGATGGTGACAGCGGTGTCTTGCGCCAATGTGCCTAAATTTACTGTGATTATTGGCGGTAGCTACGGTGCGGGTAACTACGGCATGTGCGGCCGCGCGTTCGAACCGACCATGATGTGGATGTGGCCAAACGCCCGTATCTCTGTGATGGGCGGAGAGCAAGCCGCCGGCGTTCTCGCCACAGTGCGCCGCGACGGTTTAGCCCGTAAAGGTGAGCAATGGTCACTTGAGGATGAAAAAGCCTTTAAAGCGCCAATTGTCGCCCAGTACGATAAAGAAGGTCATCCGTATCATGCCAGTGCCCGTTTATGGGATGACGGCATTATCGACCCCGCCCAAACCCGCGATGTGGTCGGCCTTGCCCTATCGGCAGCCTTAAATGCTCCTATCGAAGACACCCGCTTTGGTGTGTTCCGTATGTAATTCATGCGTGTAGATAAAGACATATCAACAAGATAGGGAAACAACCATGCCAAATTCACAACCAATACCCCACGCGTTAAGCAACTTGCAGCACGTGAGTTACGCGCTTAATCACGGCGTTGCCGAACTTATTTTAGATCGCAGCAATGTGCACAACGCCTTCGATGAAGTGATGATAGCTGAGATGATTAGCGTCCTTGGCTATTTTGCTGAGCACCAGGATTGCCAACTGCTGGTCGTCAAAGCGAACGGCAAAAATTTCAGCGCCGGCGCCGATCTCAATTGGATGCGCAAGCAAGCCAAAATGGACTTTGAGCAAAATCTAAATGATGCCAAAGCCTTAGCAAAACTGATGCAAGATCTTGATAGCTTTCCTAAGCCCACCATTGCACTGGTGCAAGGTGCAGCCTTTGGCGGCGCACTGGGGCTGATTTGCGCCTGCGATATCGCTATCGCCACGACGCGCGCCAGCTTTTGCTTAAGCGAAGTGAAACTTGGCTTAATCCCTGCGGTCATTAGCCCTTACGTTGCCCGCGCTATGGGTCAGCGTGCAGCTCGCCGCTATATGCTGACGGCAGAGCGTTTTTGTGCAGAAACCGCATTAAAGCTTAACGTCATTCATGAGTTAAGTGATGACTTAGACGCCGCCGCAAAGCCGATGATTGACGCGCTACTCGCCAATAGCCCGCAAGCCATGGCATGGGTAAAAACACTGCTGGCGCATCTTGAAGACGGCGTGATAGACCAAGCCACCATGGATTACACCAGCGAGCGTATCGCCCGCATTCGGGTATCGACCGAGGGCCAAGAGGGCTTAAACGCCTTTTTTGACAAACGTCAGCCTAACTGGCAACAAGCGCACTCCATGCCCCTTCCTACGCCCACGCAAAAGCCAAGTGATCCCCAAGGAGCCCTTTGATGTTGACCCAGCCCATGTTGACCCAGCCCATGTTGACCCAGCTTATGTTTACCAAACTCTTGATTGCCAACCGCGGTGAAATCGCCTGCCGCATCATCAAAACGGCCCATGCCATGGGCGTTCGCACCGTTG
>JBOFUF010000359.1:0-15278 GCA_051652445.1 Shewanella sp. | reverse complement strand
CATGGCAATCAAAACCTGGTGGATAGCGCCACTCGTACCAATCATAACCAAGTGAGTTAGATCTGCCCTCGATCTTCCCTTCTTCGACTAAGCGCTGCGGCGAAGCATCCACGCTGATACAATCCATTCAGCGAATGCTATGCTTGCTGCAGCATTAGACCTTTCAGCCATTCCTCGCCGCTCCATTGCTCGCCAATCGTCCATAAACACCTGCGAAAACCACACATCACATTGTTGACAACTAAACATTTAAAAACTTAACGCCAAATCAAATCAAAAATAAAATTACTTTAAAATTAAAGAATTAAATAGAAAAGCTAAAACCTAGACTTACGACTAAGTAAACGCATTGTTGACAACTTGCTATGGGAGGGTTATTTTTACCCATTGTCGACAAGCCTATTAATAGTGATGCGATCTATGTTGAAGCAAGACACGACGTTCGTTTCTGATGACACGCAAGCTTCCCACCTGCACAAGCTCAAATCGACTTCGGCAGATAAGACGTCGACCACACTCGCCGATCAAATTTTGGTGCAGATCCAAACCAGCATCATCAAGGGCGAACTGCCTGCAGGCAGCAAGATTAACGAGCAAGCACTGGCCGAAAAATACGGCATCAGCCGTGGCCCGACCCGCGAAGCCCTACAAACCTTAGAAAGACAACGTTTAGTGGTGCGTGCCCCCCATGTGGGTGCCCGCGTCGCCCAGCTGACGGTAAGTGAGCTTAACGACTTATATCAACTGCGTAGCGTGCTTGAAGGCATGGCCTGCGAACTCGCCGCCAGCCGTATCACTCCTGAACAATTAGCCAAGCTAGACGATTTGCTCGCAACGCAAGATGCGGCGCTCGCTAAGGGTGATGCCTACTTCCAAGAAGAAGGCGATGTCGATTTTCACTACCAAATTATTCAAGCCAGCGGTAACAAGCATCTGCAGGAAACCTTAGTCGGCGGCCTGTATCACTTGCTGCGTATGTACCGCTACCAGTGCACTAATAAAAATCGTCCCGTGAAAGCGATTGCCGAGCACAGACGCATAGTCGAAGCCATTGCCCTGCGCGATGGTGAGTTGGCCAGTTTGTTGATGCGTCGCCATATCGAACAGGGGCGTAAAAATACCGAATTACGCTTAATTGAATTGCAAGCCAATGCCGCCGCAAAAGAAACCTTAGCCAACATCAGCTAAGTTGTTACGGCTCACTATGCCCACTTCCCATAAAATGGAAAAGGATAAAACCATGACTCAAAGCGCAGGATTACGTTTTCGCCAAGCTCTGGCTAAGGCCAAACCGTTACAAATCGTTGGTACCACCAATGCCTATTTTGCCTTGATGGCAGAGCAAACTGGCTTCCAAGCCTTGTATCTTTCGGGCGCTGGCGTTGCCAATGCTTCCTACGGTTTGCCCGATTTAGGCATGACCTCAATGAATGACGTGCTGATCGATGCCGGCCGTATCACCTCTGCCACGCAAGTGCCTTTATTGGTCGATATCGATACTGGCTGGGGCGGCGCATTCAACATTGCTCGCACCATCAAAGAATTCGAAAAAATCGGCGTCGCCGCTGTGCACATGGAAGACCAAGTGTCGCAAAAGCGTTGCGGTCACAGACCCAACAAAGCGGTTGTAAGCATAGAAGAAATGGTCGATCGCATTAAAGCGGCCGTCGATGCCCGTACCGATGCTAATTTTGTGATCATGGCGCGTACCGATGCGGTCGCCGTGGAAGGTTTAGAAGCAGGTATTGAACGTGCTAAGGCGTATATCGCCGCCGGCGCCGACATGATCTTCGCCGAAGCCTTAACTGAGCTAGACCAATATCGCCACTTCAAGGCTCAAGTTAACGCACCGATTTTGGCCAACATGACTGAATTTGGTCAAACCCAATTGTTCAATAAAGAACAACTTGCGCAGGCGGGCGCCGACATGGTGCTTTATCCACTCGGTACTTTCCGTGCAGCCAACCAAGCGGCACTGAACGTCATGCAAGCGCTGATGAATGATGGTCATCAACGCAACGTGCTAGACACTATGCAGACCCGCAAAGACTTGTATCAATATTTGGGCTACCACGCCTTTGAAGACAAGTTAGATCAACTGTTCAGCCAAGATAAATAACCGAAAAGCTGCGCCCGACATCAGCAGCCTTAACCAATAAACGTCAGCGCTCGGCGCTGGCAATAATCAAATAGCGTTAACGGAAGGATTACATTATGTCAGAAGCTAAAAAGTTAAGCGGCGCAGGATTACGTGGCCAGAGCGCGGGGGACACTGCATTGAGCACAGTGGGCGTATCAGGCTCGGGCCTCACGTACCGCGGTTATGATGTGAAAGATCTCGGTGAAAATACCACCTTCGAAGAAGTCGCCTACCTGCTCCTTTATGGCGAGTTGCCCACGGCAGTCCAACTTGATGCCTACAAAACCAAGCTCAAAGGCCTTCGCGGTCTGCCACCAGCATTAAAAGAAGTATTGGAGCGCATTCCAGCCGACACTCATCCTATGGATGTGATGCGTACAGGCTGCTCTATGCTAGGCAACTTAGAGGCCGAGCACAGCTTTAGCGAACAGAGTGACATCACTGACCGTCTATTAGCCGTATTCCCCTCTATCATTTGTTACTGGTATCGCTTTAGCCACGATGGCGTGCGTATCGATACCCAAACCGATGACGATCAAATTGGCGCACACTTCCTGCACTTATTACATGGCAAAGCGCCGTCGGTACTGCATGCTAAAGTGATGGACGTATCGTTAATTCTTTATGCAGAACATGAATTTAACGCATCAACCTTTACCGCTCGCGTCTGTGCTTCCACCCTGTCAGACATGCATTCATGCGTCACTGGGGCGATTGGTTCACTGCGCGGCCCGCTGCATGGCGGCGCGAACGAAGCGGCGATGGAACTCATTCAAGACATGAAAGATGAAGCCGATGCGCGCGACATCTTAATGGGCAAACTCGAGCGTAAAGATAAAATCATGGGCTTCGGTCATGCGATTTACCGCGACAGCGACCCACGTAACGCCATTATCAAAGAATGGTCAGAAAAACTGGCGTCTGCTAACGGTGACGACCGCCTATACCGGGTATCGGTTGCCTGCGAAGCCCTGATGTGGGAACAGAAAAAACTCTTCTGTAATGCCGATTTTTTCCACGCCAGCGCGTACCACTACATGGATATTCCGACTCAGTTGTTCACGCCAATCTTCGTGTGTTCACGGGTCACTGGCTGGGCGGCACATGTGATGGAGCAGCGCTCTAACAACCGTATCATCCGCCCAAGCGCCGATTATGTCGGCGTGGCGCCGCGCAAAGTGGTACCGATTGCCTACCGTTAAGCAAAATTGACCACACTGGGTGCGAGACGTCACTTAATGGGAGTCTCGCACTCACTTCATTTTCCGAAATGGATGATGTTATGAGCACTGCTATGAATACCCAATATCGCAAGCCCTTACCCGGCACTCAACTCGATTACTTCGATACCCGCGAAGCCGTAGAAGCCATTCAAGCTGGCGCGTATGCCAAGCTACCTTACACCTCGCGCGTTTTAGCTGAAAACTTAGTCCGTCGCTGCGATCCGGCCGTTTTGACCGACTCGCTAAAACAGCTGATCGAATCTAAGCAAGAACTGGATTTCCCTTGGTTTCCTGCCCGCGTGGTGTGCCACGACATTTTGGGGCAAACCGCCTTAGTTGACCTTGCGGGTCTGCGTGATGCGATTGCCGCTAAAGGTGGCGATCCCGCTAAAGTGAACCCTGTTGTACCAACACAACTCATTGTGGATCACTCGCTCGCCGTTGAGTTTGGTGGTTTTGATAAAGACGCCTTTGCCAAAAACCGCGCCATCGAAGACAGACGCAACGAAGACAGATTCCACTTTATTGATTGGACGCAAAAAGCCTTTAAAAATATCGATGTTATCCCTCAGGGTAACGGCATCATGCACCAAATTAACTTAGAGCGTATGTCGCCTGTGGTGCATTCACGCAATGGCGTGGCCTTCCCTGATACCTTAGTTGGCACCGACAGCCACACACCACACGTTGATGCACTGGGCGTTATCGCCATCGGTGTCGGCGGCTTAGAAGCCGAAAGCGTGATGCTTGGGCGCGCATCTTACATGCGTCTACCGGACATTATCGGTGTCGAGCTCACCGGCAGACCCCAGCCTGGCATTACGGCTACCGATATCGTATTGGCCTTGACCGAGTTTTTACGCGCACAAAAAGTCGTGTCAGCTTACTTAGAGTTCTTCGGTGAGGGCGCAGCGGCGCTGACATTAGGCGATCGCGCCACGATTTCGAACATGACGCCTGAGTTTGGCGCCACTGCGGCCATGTTCTACATCGACCAGCAAACCTTAGATTATTTGACCTTAACGGGCCGCGAAGCCGAGCAAGTTAAGCTGGTTGAAACCTATGCCAAAACTACAGGTTTGTGGGCCGACAGCTTGACTGATGTGCACTATCCGCGCGTACTGCATTTTGATTTATCTTCGGTGGTGCGTACCATTGCAGGGCCATCAAACCCCCATGCACGGGTGCCAACATCAGAATTGGCTGAGCGCGGCATTAGCGGCGTAGTCGAAAACGAGCCTGGCTTAATGCCCGATGGCGCCGTGATTATTGCGGCGATCACCAGCTGTACGAACACCAGCAACCCACGCAACGTGATTGCCGCAGGTCTCATTGCCCGCAACGCCAATGCTAAAGGCTTAAGCCGCAAACCTTGGGTCAAAACCTCACTGGCCCCCGGCTCTAAAGCGGTGCAGTTGTATTTGGAAGAAGCCAAGCTATTACCTGAGCTTGAACAACTTGGCTTTGGGATTGTTGGGTTTGCCTGCACGACGTGTAACGGTATGAGCGGCGCGCTGGATCCTGTGATTCAAAAAGAAGTGATCGACCGCGACCTGTACGCCACCGCTGTGTTATCGGGTAACCGAAACTTTGATGGCCGTATTCACCCCTATGCTAAACAAGCATTCTTAGCATCGCCGCCATTGGTCGTCGCCTACGCGATTGCAGGCACCATACGTTTCGATATCGAAAAGGAGGTGTTGGGATTAGATAAAGACGGCAACCCGGTCAAACTTATCGACATTTGGCCATCGGATGAAGAAATCGATGCCGTGATTGCGACCAGTGTTAAACCTGAGCAGTTCCGTAAAGTGTACGAACCTATGTTCGATTTAGCCGTCGATTATGGCGAAAAAATCAGCCCGCTGTACGATTGGCGCCCACAATCCACTTATATTCGTCGCCCTCCTTACTGGGAAGGCGCATTGGCCGGAGAGCGCACCTTAAAAGGCATGCGACCACTGGCGGTACTGGGTGACAACATCACCACAGACCATTTATCGCCGTCAAACGCCATTATGATGGACAGCGCCGCAGGCGAATATCTACACAAAATGGGCTTGCCGGAGGAAGACTTTAACTCCTACGCCACCCACAGGGGGGATCACTTAACCGCCCAGCGCGCCACCTTTGCCAATCCCAAGCTTAAAAACGAAATGGCGCTGGTTGATGGCAAAGTGCAACAAGGTTCACTAACGCGTATCGAGCCAGAAGGCCTAGTGACCCGTATGTGGGAAGCGATTGAAACCTATATGGAACGCAAGCAACCGCTGATCATCATCGCGGGCGCAGATTACGGTCAAGGATCCTCGCGCGACTGGGCTGCCAAAGGCGTACGTTTAGCGGGGGTTGAGGCTATTGTTGCCGAAGGTTTCGAGCGTATTCATCGCACTAACTTAGTCGGTATGGGCGTGTTGCCACTGGAATTTAAAGTCGGTGACAACCGCGCCACCTATGGTATCGACGGCACAGAAGTGTTCGATGTGCACGGCATTCCAGCGCCAAGAGCGGATTTGACCGTCGTTATCACCCGTAATAACGGTGAGCGCATCGAAGTGCCCGTGACCTGTCGTCTCGATACCGCCGAAGAAGTGTCTATCTACGAAGCGGGCGGCGTATTGCAACGCTTCGCCCAGGACTTTCTTGAATCAAATCAGGCTTGAATCGAATCTGGCTTAAATCGAATCTAGTTTTAGTCGAGATGTGAATCGACGATCGAGTCTGGTTAGAGTCGACACTTAACTATCAGCTCGCGAAACCGAGCGCCAGTAACGTCACCATGAAGTGACTGGTGCTCATTTGGACTCCATTGGGAGTCCTTTTGGAGTCAATGAATGAATGATTCAACAATCCACGCGCCACAAATCAAAGTCGCTGCGACCTATATGCGCGGTGGCACCAGCAAGGGCGTGTTTTTCCGGTTGCAAGATTTGCCTAAAGCCGCACAGGTTGCCGGCCCTGCCCGCGATGCACTATTACTGCGCATCATTGGCAGCCCAGACGCTTACGGTAAACAAATCGATGGTATGGGCGGCGCGACCTCCAGCACCAGCAAAACCGTGATCCTCTCCCCGAGCACCCAAGCCGATCACGATGTCGATTACCTCTTCGGTCAAGTGGCCATCGATAAACCCTTTGTCGATTGGAGCGGTAACTGTGGCAACTTGACCGCCGCAGTCGGTGCCTTTGCCATCAGCAATGGCTTAATTGATACGGCCCGCATTCCACACCATGGCATCTGCACAGTGCGAATATGGCAAGCCAACATAGGCAAAACGATTATCGCCCATGTGCCCATCACCCAAGGTGAAGTGCAAGAAACCGGGGATTTTGAGCTCGATGGTGTGACCTTTCCTGCCGCCGAAGTGCTAATCGAATTTATGAACCCGGCTGCGGACGAAGATGCCAATTCTAACGGTGGGAGTGGCAGCATGTTCCCTACAGGTCATGTTGTCGATGTGCTAGACGTGCCGGGCATTGGCAGCTTTAACGCGACGATGATCAACGCGGGCATTCCCACCATTTTTATCAATGCAGAGGACTTAGGCTACACAGGCACTGAGCTACAGGATGACATTAATAGCGACAATGCCGCCCTGGCCAAATTTGAAACCATTCGCGCCTATGGCGCCGTGCGTATGGGCTTGATTTCGGATATTGATGAAGCCGTTGCACGCCAACATACGCCTAAGATCGCCTTTGTCGCTAAGCCTAAAACCTATGTGTCATCGAGCGGTAAAACCGTCAATGCCGATGAAATTGACCTACTGGTACGCGCCTTGTCTATGGGCAAACTGCACCACGCCATGATGGGCACGGCTGCCGTTGCGATTGGCACGGCGGCGGCCATTCCCGGTACCTTAGTCAACTTAGCCGCAAGCGGAGACACTAAGGATAAAATAGATGCTGTACGTTTCGGTCACCCCTCTGGCACGCTGCGTGTCGGCGCAGAAGCATCAAGGGTGAATGGGGAATGGGCGGTCGTTAAAGCCATAATGAGCCGCAGCGCCCGCGTGCTGATGGAAGGTTTTGTGCGAGTACCCGCTACCTAGCGTTATCTAACTCATTTTATCTAAATCATTTTATCTGAGTCGCTTTATCTGAGTAAAATAGCTCAACCAAAGGCCTTGCCCTCTGCCGGCAAGGTTTTTCTTTTGTAGTCCGTCATTTTAGCCTGCTTCGCTCGGTATTTGTCTTAGCATGATATGTTGACATCGCTAACACAATGCTAAGATCCTGTAACCACAAGGCCGCGTAAAAACTCGTCATAAAAAGAACCGCGGCATTGAACACTCACCGTTAAGATATTGCATGAACGATGACAGAATCGCACCCATCAACTTTGGTTATTTTTAAACAAAGTCAGAAATTTAAGTCGCACTTTTACCGCGAAATAGCATGCAAGGCCCAAGCTAACAACTAAACTAAACTGAACTAAATAGAAATCGAATCAAAATGGGTCCGTTTTTGGGTAGGGAAAAATTTGAGTCAACTAATCCACACGCTAGTGTTAAGTATGCTTTTTATCCTAAGTGTGGGGGGGAGCTCGTGCAATGGATTCGCTCAACCATTAAGCGCTGCGTTCACACCGCTTAAATTTGAACACATTCGCAGTGAAAATGGTTTCAACCAAAATACAATTACCAGCCTATTTATGGACAGTGCAAGTATGTTGTGGATTGGTACTCAAGATGGTTTACATGCCTATAACGGTCACAACTTTAATATTTTCCCCCATTCACCTAATAACCAGAATAGCATTTCTGAAGATTATGTTTCTGATATTATTCAGGATAAAGAAGGTCACATCTGGATTTCGACGTTTAACCAAGGAGTCAATCGACTCGATTTGCGCACCGGAAACGTTGAACGCTTTGGCTATTATCTTGAGGGATTTGATAACGAGTGGCATGAGCTCCCCACAGGTAATGAAATCACCTTCACCCATATTAATCCTGGTCACGACCAACTGCATGTTCGCCATGGGCTGCAATACAATACTCAAGGTGACGACGCCCTTTCTGTCGATCTTCATGTAAAAGCGCCCTTCTATCGAACTCAGTTCGCCTATGCCCTCTACAGTTTACTCTCTCTATGGCTGTTAGCTTGGATCATTATCTGGCGTAAAAGAAAACGTCAGCAAAATCGCGAATTTGAAACCAGTATCCGCGCCTCAGAGGAGCGACTCAAACTTGCGCTTTGGGCCTCTGGCGATGGCATGTGGGACTGGAACATCTCCGAAAACCAAGTCTATCGTACTAATATGGATACTTCGATTCCCTATTGGAACAGCAGTAACATTGCCCATGAGAACATGCACTCAGAGGATAGGGAAAGATTCAAATTTGAGCTTAACGAGCATCTTCAAGGTCGTTCACCTTTCTTCGAAGCTGAATACCGTGTCGAGCGCTCCCCCGGTAATTGGGTGTGGATTTTAGACCGCGGTAAAGTGGTTGAAAAGGATAGCCTAGATAACCCAATCCGCATGACAGGGACCAACCGTAACATTACCTCTCGTAAACTGATTGAAAGCCAATTGGCACTGTCCTCCCAAGTGCTCAACAGCATGAATGAAGCGGTTGCCGTTGCGGACTTAAACTATCGAATTCGTTCGGTCAACCCCGCATTTTGTGCTACTACCGGTTACACAGAGCGCCAAATCACCGACCAGCATTTCATTCATTTAGCCTTTGGCCGCCAACAGCGTGAATTATTCAATACCATTGAACAACAGCTACTACATCATAAACATTGGGCCGGAGAGCTGTGGATCCGCAATAAACAACGTCGGGCGATTTTAGTCTGGCTTGAGATCAACCAAGTGTTCGATATCAAGGGTGAAACCAGTTACTTCGTTGCGGTATTTACCGATATCACCGAGCGGAAAAAAGCCGAAGAAGATCTGCACTTCCTCACCAGTTTCGACACGTTAACGGGCCTACCAAACCGAACCTTATTACAAGACAGACTCAACCACGCAATAACTCAAGCGCACAGAGCGAATAATATCGTTACTTTGCTGTTCTTAGACCTCGACCGCTTTAAACATATCAACGACTCTATGGGTCATCATGTCGGCGATTTACTGCTCAAGGCGGTAGCCAGACGACTGCAAAATGCGGTGCGTGATGGAGATACGGTTGCGCGCTGGGGAGGTGATGAATTTACCATTATATTAGAAGGTGTTGCGCAAACAAAAACCGCAACGATGATCTCAGAAAAAGTGCTCAGAGCATTTCAAACACCCTTTTTATTAGAAGATAAAGCACTGACCATTTCGACCTCAATCGGTATCAGCCTCTACCCTAACGATGCCGATAATGCCGACTCATTAATCAAATTTGCCGATACGGCCATGTATCATGCTAAATCTTTAGGTAAAAATAACGTCCAGTTTTATACCGCTAAGTTGAATGAAATAGCCACACGTCGCATCCAAATCGAAAGTGGCCTCAAAGAAGCGATTTCACGTAAAGAGCTGACCTTAGTCTATCAACCTAAGTACTGCTTGCGAAATGGATCACTCACTGGATTGGAGGCCCTATTGCGCTGGCATCATACCGAGCTTGGGCCAATTTCGCCGGTTGAGTTTATACCGCTGGCGGAAGAAACAGACATTATCAATCAAATTGGCCTCTGGGTGATTAATCATGCCTGCCAACAATTAGCTGAATGGAATACTTTAGGATTAAATGTTATTACCATCGCGGTCAACCTGTCAGCGCGCCAACTGAAAGCTGACATTATCTCTACGATTGAAGTCGCACTAGCCGTATCAGGCTTACCAGCACAATCCCTCGAGCTTGAGCTCACTGAATCGATGATCATGAAAAATCCGCAGGAGTCGGTTAACATTTTATCTAAACTCAAGGCCCTAGGATTGACCATAGCCGTGGATGATTTTGGTACCGGTTATTCGAGCCTAAGCTATCTCAAACGCTTACCGATAGACACACTTAAAATCGATCGAGAATTTGTCAGAGACATCACCCACGATCCCGACGATGCCGCCATCACCAGCGCCATTATTGCCCTCGCTCACAGCTTAGAACTGAACGTGGTCGCCGAAGGCGTAGAGACCCAAGAACAGCTCAACTTCTTGGCGATGCAGGGTTGCGATCAAGTACAAGGTTTTTTACTGAGTAAACCTTTAAGTGCTGCCGATTGTTTAACTTTACTCAAAAATCAATCTAAGCCACAGCCACTTTGATTTAAGCCGTTATCAACAAAAAAACCTCAATAAAAAAGGCTCCTAGGAGCCTTTAAACATCACCACAAATGTCTTACTTTGCTAAACGTTCAACACGCTTAACCCAGCCTTCAGGACCTTTAATATGGCCCTTTTGGATTTCGGTATACAAATTGTAGATGCGCTGAACATGCTCACCGACTTCACCAGTGCCCACAGTGACAACACGACCATCTTCAAAAATGTAGGAGCCCACCGCAGAAACCACCGCCGCGGTACCAAAACCACCTGCCTCGATAATTTCACCGGATTCGATATCAGCGATAAACTTATCTAGCATGACAGTCTCTTGGCGCACTTCACAACCGAGCATGTCACCCAATTCCATGATGGATTGCGAAGTAATCGACTTAAGAATGGTGTCAGTAAAGGTTGGAATAATCACAGTGCCATCTTTCAGGATGTGGAAATGGTTCATCGCGCCCGCTTCTTCAATCTGTTGATTGGTCGAGTCGAGATATAACACTTGGGATGCACCAAACGCCGTCGCCGCTTTGCCCGCACGCAACGAAGCCGCATAGTTACCCGCCGCTTTTGAGGCGCCAGTGCCACCCGATACCGCACGATGGAAAGTTTTGCTGATCAGTAAGCGTATACCTTTGCTCACGCCCGCCGCGTAATAAGCACCACTTGGGCTTAACACCACACAGAAGGTATAACGCGTACTTGGGCTAACAGAGAGTCGGTCTTCGGTCGCAAAAATAAAGGGACGAATATACAGACACGCACCTTCTTGCATCGGGAACCACAGGCGATCGACATCGATCAACGCATTGATCGCATCCATCTGCACTTGTTCATCGATATTAGGAATACAGACGATATCGGCGGAGCAATTCATCCGCTCGGCATTCTTATTAATTCGGAAAGTATAAATCTCGCCGTCTTCATGCATAAAGGCTTTCGCGCCTTCGAAGATCGACTGGCCATAATGCAACGCCATTGCACCTGGTGCCATGTTAAAGGGTCCATAAGGAACGATGCGCGGATCGCACCATTGTCCATCATGATAATCCATCAAAAACATATGGTCGGTTCTGAGGCTACCAAAGCCCACATTTCCCTCGGGCTTGAATGGCTCAGTACGGCGCTCGGACGCAGGTTTTAAATTATAAGTTATTTCCATCGCATACCACCTTGATGACTGAACAAGCAGACTAGGGAGCGACAGGAATAAAGTCAAGAGGGGCACGCATATCTATACCAAACAACCTGAAGATGCATGGTTAAGCTGCTGATTTTAAAAACTAAGTATCGTGCTCCAGCTAAGGCCATTTATTGCTCCTGCATAAATGACACTCACGCCATGGCGATTGCGGTTATTTGCAGACCTAGCAGGCTAAGTGAACAGTAACCAACACAGCGTCAGAGACAGGATAAAACAATCCGCAATTGTCCCTGCGCATTTAATGGAATACTTATTAGGTTAAAGCTAAAAGGTTTTGTTAAAAGAGAGTTTTGTTAAAAGAGAGTGGACGTGCTGAACAATGCCGCTTTAGTGAGTGAGGTATATTGCGAAAAAGCGTCACCGAGTCATGACACTCGGTGGCAGGATTCGAAATAAGGATCGAAACAGGTTTTTAAGCTGAACAAAAAAATAGCTTAGCGCTTAGACCGCAACCGCTGCAATCACAGAGACTTCAACCAAATATTCCGGTTCGGCAATAGCGGCTTGCACACAAGCGCGGGCAGGCGCATGCCCTTTAGGCACCCAAGCATCCCAAACCGCATTCATCGCATCATAATCACCCATATCTTTCAGATAAATAGACGCTGACAATACATGCTCACGCGAACTCCCCGCCTGCACTAACAAGGTATCGACCTCCTCAAGCATAGTAACGGTTTGTTCAGTGATGCCTTGATACTTGTCCTTCGCCACTTGACCACACAGATACACAGTACCTTGGTGGATCACTACGCTGCTCATACGGGTACCTACATCTAAACGGGTAATGCTCATATTGATAATCTCTTAAATCAGATGCACTTAAATAAATGGCTCAGCAAGAACCGAATCGGTCATTTTAACGATAAACGGGTATTATGTCTGCGCCGCTAACCTGGGCAAAGGCGAATAAAAACGTGCCATCAAAGTCAATAATCCGAGACCACAACTCACTACAGCTAACCAAACTAACGGCGTCGCCACGCCTAAATTCACTAATTGGAATCCAACCAAGGCTGCACATGCCGCGATCAAAGCAAAGGGCAATTGCGTCACGACATGGTCATGGGGGGCGCAACCAGAGCTGGTCGCACTGAGTACACTGGTATCTGAAATGGGCGAACAATGATCGCCAAATACCGACCCCGCCATCACGGCACTTAGCACGGGCAGTAACAAATTAGCATCTAAGTGATGGGCAATCTCAGCCCCAATAGGGATCATAATCGCAAATGTGCCCCAACTCGAACCCGTCGCAAAAGCCATGACCGCGCAGAGCAAAAACATTCCCGCCACCAGCAAGTGCGACGAAAGGTAAGCCTGAGCCCAAGCAGCCAATATTTTCGCGACGCCAAGATCGTGGATCACAGCGCCAATCATCCAAGTACAGAGTAAAATCGCAATCGCGAAAGCGATCATGCGGACACCATGACTCAAATCTCCCGCTAACGCTGTAAAACGTCGCCCAGACAAGCCTAACATGACAAGTGTGACCAAGGTCGCCAACAAACACGCGTCGCGCATAGATGCGCCAATATCAGCCTTCGCTAGCCAGAGCGACACATTCCAAAAAGGGACCTGTTGAGCCCCCGACCATAACGTGAATCCCACCGAAGCTGACAATAGCGTCAGCATGGGAGTTGCGAGCAGCCAAGGATTACCTTTAACCTCGACCGCATTAGCAGCTTTCACCCCAGGCGCTGCAACAAAGGAACGAAAAAACACCCCGTACCAAGCCACTAATATGGATAAGCCTAAAGTCACTATGGCGTAAAAATTAAATAAGGCCACCTCAATAAAAGCTTCCAGCGGCGATACAGGTAAAAAACTGATCGCGGCGATAAGCGCCATGACATAAGGACCCCAAGTAGAGAAAGGCAATAGCGCGCACAGAGGTGAAGCATTTGAATCCACCAAATAGGCGAGCTGCTCATGGCGGATACCATAACGCTGGCTGAGTGGCTGACAAATATGGCCGACGGCAAGGCAACTGAAAATCCCATCGATAAACACTAACCAACCGAGAAATACGACTCCTAGACGTGCCTGACGTTCAGTACGAATACGACTATATAGCCAATCGCCAAACTGACCGACTGCCCCCCCACGTGCCAACAGTTGGGTCATGCAGCCTAGCAGCAACATAGCCAACAACACATTGAGATGCCACGCTTGCCACACGCCTTGAGCATAAAATTGTTTTACCCCCATATCACACAAATACCGTCCCGTTTGTAGGGGGTCATATTGGGCGATGATGAGCGCTCCAGAGACGATGCCAGCGCCTAAGGCCAGCAAAGTCTGGCGTAAAAAAAGGGCTAAGGTTAAGGTCAGCAGTAGCGGGAGTATCGCAAGCAAACTAGGCGACATAGACTATTCCGATAAAAAATAAAACCAAGAATACTAACGAGTTAATAACAAATGCAAAAAAACTTAATTTAGAACCCAGTAATAGGGTGTTTTTTAACCAAACGGCAAGAATCGCTATTCCTTAAGTTCTAGGCACTGCTAGAATCACAGTCCCATCCAGAAACCATAGGACTCTCCAGATGAGCCTTGAATTACTGTCCAAACTGGAAACCAAAATCCAGGCTGCACTCGAAACTATCGAGCTTCTAAAAATGGAGCTTGAAGAAGAGAAGCAAAAAGCGTCTACGCTGAGTGAGCACAATCAACAATTGAATGCGCAAAATCAGCAACTACAAGAAGAACTCACTTCTTGGAACGAAAAAGTGACTGGCCTCGTTGGCTTGCTAAACAGCGAAATCTAAACTGTATTAGCCTGATGATGCTGCGCTTCGATCAGTTCGTTCAATTCTAAAATAGCCTGCTTCACTTTTGGCAGGCTTTTTCTTGGCAGTAAAAAACGCCCTTTCTCAAATTCCAATCGCCCTAAATCTTTAACCCAGATAACACCGGTGAGAAAAATACACGCGTGCTTAACGATAAGCTTAGGCGCGTAGACAGGAAAAACTCTCATATAACCACCTACAAGTATTATTGTTGTTATTCATTACTGTTCTTTGACAAAAAATTTACCACTTGAGTTTCATCATTCGAATATTTTTTTCATCTTCATACCCAAGCGACCTGAAGAGCCGAGCCTCAGAACGCCTAGAGTGCTTCAATTCAAGGCGCATCAATCACAGAATGTCGGTCACCTTTTGAATTGATGCAACACGGAAGTGGAGTGCCCTAGGCGCTCCGTCCCGGTGGCTGATGTTAATCACGGGGTAACGCATTTATACCGTGTTGACTATTTCTGACCGAGTCCACTAGGCCTGCAAATTGCCTCAATCGCCATGGCGTGAATGCCATTTATGCAGCAGCTATAAATGGCATTGCCCAACAGTGCGTTACCATTCCGTTAACATCAGCAGCGGCATCCTGCATTTCAGGTAGGTTTGGGTATATAGCAAAAAGTGCTTAATCATCTGATTTAGTTAACCTATCAATATCAATATCAATATCAATATCGATATCGATATCAATAGGTAA
>JBOFUF010000358.1:0-2968 GCA_051652445.1 Shewanella sp. | reverse complement strand
TAGGCTTAGCCCAATCCAGCTTAGGAACAACCGACTATTCAACACTGGCAGCCAGTATTCCTAATGCCGATAGCCTGTTAGCCGCAGCACCTCAATTAGACTCAACATCGGGGGTTGCAGGCTTATTATCAAAGGCAGGGGGGTTAGGTTCATCACTGCAAGGCAGTGCGATGGTGTTAGACGCCTTTGAAAAACTAGGTATTTCTAAAGACTTAGCGATGCCGATGGTCAACATTGCGCAGTCTTACTTGCAAGCTAATGGCGCCGAAAGTAGTGACGAACTGCTGATGAAAGGGCTAAACAACCTACTGTAATTACGCTTTACCTCACCTTAAGTAACACAGTGCTTAGGGTGAACTTTCCCCCCCGAATCGACTCTACGTTATATTCCGCCTGCATGAGAACCGCAAAATATGATTGCGAAATTAAGACGATTTTTTGAAGCACACACTCAAGCACTCTCCCCTGAAGATAAAGCGCATCAACTCAAACTGGCCGCCGCAAGCATGTTATTGGAAGTGGTGTTTGCCGATGAGACTTTGACAGAAGAGGAAGCCGCCTTATTACCTAAGCTATTGACAGAGACACTGTCAATGACGGACGTTGACGCCAAGACTCTGATAGATGAGGCTAAAAGTGTGCAAGGCAGCGCGACCTCACTGTTTGAATTTACCTCATCCATTAATGCTGAGTTTACCCTAGCGCAAAAACAACAATTGTTACTCGCTATGTGGCAACTGGCCTATGCCGATGGGCAGCTATCTCAGTATGAAGACCAAATCATTCGCCGCACCGCTGATTTACTGTACCTCAAACACAGCGAGTTAATTCAAATGCGCAATCTTGCCATCACGGCAAGCCGACAGACTGACTAGCCGCTGCCACGATGCCATCAAAAGAGATCGGGGTTTCTCAATCCCGCATTCAACAGCGGATTACTCAGGTATCACCAAGGTTTGCTGGCGGCTGATATGGGTCTTTTGCCACCACAGAAAAGGAGCCACCAGCACGACCAACGCCAACACATAAGCCATACTCGCGCCAAGGGCAAAACCTAAAACTAAGCAAAATGCACAACCCAGCGCCACCAGCGGCCAATTATGCCGTGGTAATAATTTAGCGGCCGCTAACATTGCCATAAAATAGATCACCACAAATACGCCATTGCTCCATGCGATAAGGTGCTCTAACTCTTGTCCGGTAATATGGGTCAGGACGATCACGCTCGCCATCACAGATAACAGCGCGGCCAGTGCGCGAATCGGCACACCATGAGCATTCTTAACGGCAAAAAAGCGCGGTAAAATGCCTTCACAACTAAAACTCCAGACCAGACGTGCCGCACTCGCGGCATACACGTTAACGGTTGCCAATCCACTTGCAACCCCCAACACGCCAATCACTTGTGCGCCATAACCACCGAGCAACTGGTCAAACACGCCGATCATGCCGACAGTTTTATCTGTGGGTATTAATAGCAGTAAGAGTGTACAAGCCACATAAATCACCCCCACCAGCACAGTGCCCATCATCATCGCAGGGATCATATCCTGCTGTGGACGGCGAAAATCATCGGCCAGATGGGTCATCGCTTCTATACCCAAGAAACTCCAAAAAGCGATGCCAGCGGCAATCATCACCGTTGGCATTTCAGGCATGCCATGGCTAGCAAGTGTCGTGAGATGACCTGGCTGAAAACGACTGGCGCCAAACAAGACCATCACCACGGCCACGATGCAAATGGTTAAGCCAAATTGCAGCTTGGCCGACACTTGAATGCCTCTTAAATTCATCAGAAACAAGCCAAAAATCACCAGCACTTCGACGCCGATCTTAGACCAACCCGCGATCGGCATTAAGGCATTCACAAACTGAAAGGTCATCAAAATCGCGGCCGGAGCGCCCATGGGCACCACTAACAAAAAGATCAACCCAATGGTTCGGCCAGCGGTACGACCAAAGGCTTTTTCGACAAAATAAGCGGGACCCGCAGCATGGGGAAAGACACTCGCTAAGCGGCCAAAAACCAGCGCCACGGGAATAATGGCTAAGGTCAGCAATATCCAAGCGACTAGCGCGCCAGAATGGGCTTTTTCAATCGTCATCTGCGGCAAAATAAATACCCCAGTACCGAGCAAAGTCGTCGCCATCAATCCTGCACCTTGCCAACGACCTATCGTTCCGCTATTTGAATTCATCTATTCATATTCTGTGATTTTTGAGCGGCCAGTATAGTGAAATCTGGCCCCACAATCTGCCGTTAATGTCAGTGTATCCACGTCAAATAGCGGAAAAATCACTGAACAGGGCATTTCCCATCAAAATGATGGTCGGTTTAATACGCCATTACCCCGCCATAGCCAACGTTCTACGCCAGCCAGTGTCGACTCGGCACCTTTTCAGGACTTCCAGCCCAAGCATTGATGCATTTTACCCTCCACTTTTCGGTGGCTTTGCTCGACTATATTATTCATATTTAACGGCAAGATTATTCATATTTAACGGCATGATTATTCAGATAGTTAACGGCAAGCACTTCAACCATAAATAGCCTGCATCCTGATAGTCACAGCCGAATGTTCACCCTATCTAACACCGCCGCATTGGCAGCACTTTTATCAATGACTACCTTTTCTGGCAAGCCATGTTGATTGATAGCGTTGCTGAAAAAGGCGTGAGCTGCCGTCTCATCACGGGTTTCACTCAAGTAAACATCTATTACCTATTACTGCACCGAATTTACCCGCTGCCCGGTAATAGTAAACCCACTGTCCTTTAACCTTTATATAGGTTGCATCCATTCGCCACGAGCTGGATAGTCGCCACTTTTTTACTCTGAACTTAGCTTCATGAACCTAGCTTCAAGTTGTGGCGCGTATTTGGATAGTGCCCTTTGCGACAGTGCCGATAGTACAGAGCACGATTTAATCAAAGGCCGCGGGGTATTATCTCCCTCAACGTTTAGGAG
>JBOFUF010000357.1:0-9220 GCA_051652445.1 Shewanella sp. | reverse complement strand
CGCTCATCGTACTCTTAGTGGCGATTTATACCGACAGACCATTAGATTTTGCCGCCTTTCCAACGGTATTGCTGGTTGCAACCTTATTACGTCTTGCACTAAACGTTGCCTCTACACGTGTGGTATTACTCGAGGGGCATAATGGCGGTGATGCGGCAGGGAAGGTGATTGAAGCCTTCGGTTCAGTCGTCATTGGTGGTAACTATGCCGTGGGGGTAGTGGTTTTTATCATTCTGATTATCATCAACTTTGCGGTAGTCACTAAAGGTGCGGGCCGTATCGCTGAAGTGAGTGCCCGCTTTACCTTGGATGCTATGCCGGGTAAGCAAATGGCTATTGATGCCGATTTAAACGCCGGAACCTTGAATCAAGAACAAGCAAGAATACGCCGCGCTGAAGTCACCCGTGAAGCTGATTTTTATGGCGCGATGGACGGTGCCTCAAAGTTTGTAAAAGGCGATGCCATTGCTGGGATCATGATCGTCGTGATCAACTTGTTAGGCGGGTTTGTGATTGGTATTGTCCAACATGGATTAAGTTTTTCTGAAGCGGTTGAAATTTATACCTTACTGACAATCGGTGATGGCTTGGTAGCGCAGATCCCAGGCTTATTGCTTTCCGTTGCAGCAGCTTTAATGGTGACTCGTCAAAATGAATCGGGTGATATGGGCCAAATGATGATGAGTCAGATGTTTGACAGTCATAAGTCATTGGCTATTGCGGCAGGGGTGCTATTTGTTATGGGCATAGTGCCAGGTATGCCGCATCTGGCATTCTTAAGTTTTGCCTTTATAACAGCGGGCTGCGCCTATTTCGTCTATAAACGCAATGAGGCAAAACGCATCAAAGCCTTAGCACAAGTTAAGTCTGACCCGATGGAAAGAGCAGACAAAGAGCCTAAAGAACTGGGTTGGGATGATGTACACCATGTCGACACTATTGGGCTTGAGGTCGGATATCGCTTAATCCCGCTAGTCGATAAGGGCCAAGGTGGTGAGCTATTAAGCCGTATTAAAGGTGTCCGAAAGAAATTATCTCAAGAGCTAGGGTTCTTAGTGCCCTCGGTGCATATTCGCGATAATTTAGATTTATCACCGAATGCTTATCGTATCTCATTAATGGGTGTTGTGGTGGGAGAGGCGGATATTCGTCATGATTGTGAATTGGCGATTAACCCAGGCCAAGTTTATGGCAAACTCGATGGCATTGAGACGCGCGATCCTGCGTTTGGCCTTGAGGCGGTATGGATAGCTCCTGAACTGCGTGAGCATGCGCAAACCTTAGGTTATACCGTCGTCGATGCCGCGACAGTAGTCGCCACTCATATCAGTCAATTGCTGACGAATAATGCGGCTAAGTTGTTAGGTTACGAAGAAGTACAACAGCTGATGGATATGCTTGCGAAGCACTCACCTAAACTGGTCGATGGCTTTATTCCAGATGTGATGCCACTAGGACATGTCGTAAAAGTGATGCAAAATCTATTGAATGAAGGCGTTTCAGTGAGAGACTTACGCACGATAGTGCAAACTTTGTTAGAATACGGTACCAAAAGTAATGATACAGAAGTCTTAACCGCCGCCGTACGCATTGCCTTAAAACGTATGATAGTCCAAGAAATCTCAGGGCCAGAGCTCGAAATCCCCGTCATTACTTTGGCGCCAGAGTTGGAACAAATGTTGCACAAGTCAATGCAGGCAACCGGTGGGGATGGTCCTAATATTGAACCCGGTCTTGCAGAGCGTATGCAGCAGTCACTTGCCGATGCGGCTCAGAAGCAAGAAATGGTCGGACAGCCCGCCATATTGTTGACGTCAGGTATGTTACGCGCGACGCTGTCACGCTTTGTTAAGCATACGATTCCTAATCTCAGAGTCATTTCATATCAAGAAATACCTGATGAGAAGCAAATACGTATTGTATCTGCAGTCGGCCAGTAGAGGACGCATAAGTGAAGATTAAACGATTTTTTGCTAAAGACATGCGCGCCGCACTGGCCCAAGTGAAAGAAACTCTCGGCTCAGATGCCGTCATTATGTCAAATAAAAAAGTGAATGGTGGCATCGAAATTGTCGCCGCCGTTGACTATGACGAACCTAAAACGAAAACTTCAGTCGCTGCGCCAGTGCCGACTTTTATGGATGTGAGCGACGATCTTGTGTCTCTTGGTGCCATTAAGCAGCCTGTTCGGGTAGAAACTCGCGCGAAACCTGCCGCACCAGCGGATTCATTACAAGCTTTGCTGGAAAAGCAGCAAAGCCGTTTGAACCAGCAAATGTCATATCAACAAGTGGATGCGGACTTACCAGCATGGGCGAAGGGCTTACAAGCGCCGACAGCTGCGAAATCTGAACGCCGCGAAGCGCCAGCCACCTTTGATAAAAAGCCGCCAACATCACAGAAACAAAGTGCCGATATTGAGGCTATGCGTGATGAATTGGCATCATTGCGTAATTTATTGACGCACCAAGTGTCTTCTTTGATGACAGAGCATAAAAAACGTATCGATCCGGTCGGCGCAATGCTTGAAGCTAAATTGCTGGAGGCGGAGTTTTCCCCTGCTGTGGCGAATAAATTAGCGGCGCTTAGTCAGCATTATACACCTGCAGAGTTAGTCAGAGCTTTGCCTCAAAGTCTCGCTAATATGCTTGATAACCAGGGTGATGATATTGTTAAACAAGGTGGCGTAGTGGCATTGATTGGTCCAACCGGCGTAGGTAAAACCACGTCATTAGCTAAACTTGCCGCCCGTTTTGCTGCACACCATGGTGCCGAACATGTTGCTTTAATTACCACCGACCATTATCGCATCGGCGCCTATGAGCAACTCGCAACCTATGGCAAGATAATGGGCTGCCCAGTAAAGCAAGCCCATGATCTCAATGAATTAGAGCAAATTCTCTATCAGTTTAGGAATCGCAAGCTAGTATTGATAGATACGGCTGGTATGGGGCAGCGAGATATGCGTCTTTACCAGCAACTGGATAATTTAACTGCAAATAGCAGGATACCTATCCGCAGTTATCTGGTACTGTCAGCCACAGGACAGCGTCGTGTGCTACAAGATGCCGTCAATCATTTTAAACGCATTCCCCTCTCTGGTGTCGTTCTCACCAAACTCGATGAATCTGTGTCGTTAGCAGGGGCATTAAGTGTGTTAATCCAAAATGGATTACCATTAAGTTATGTTACTGACGGACAAAAAGTTCCTGAAGACATGAAAGTTGCGGATACCCTAGATTTAGCCCAGCAGGCACTCGCAGCGTTAGATAGTACAGAACAACAATCATTACAAGACACAGCGTGGTCAGATAATATGGCCTGTGCATTTGAGTAGATTTATGACCCTGGATCAAGCAAGTGGTTTACGTATGATGAATCAACCCTATAACGAAAAAGTGAAAGTAATCGCGGTCACAGGTGGTAAAGGTGGCGTGGGTAAAACCAGCGTGTCCATTAATACTGCGGTGGCATTAGCGGAAAAAGGCAAGCGTGTCTTGGTACTTGACGCTGACCTAGGTTTAGCAAACGTCGATGTCATGCTAGGTATTCGTGCCGAGCGTAACCTCTCTCACGTGCTCTCTGGTGATGCAGAGCTTGACGATATTATCGTCCGTGGTCCAAAGGGCATCGGCATAGTCCCTGCTACCTCAGGAATCCAGGGCATGGTGGAATTAAGTCCAGCACAACATGCTGGTTTGATCCGCGCGTTTAGTGAAATGCGCACTCAGTTTGATATTCTCGTCGTAGATACTGCGGCGGGAATATCCAATATGGTGCTCAGTTTCTCACGCGCCTCTCAAGATGTGTTGGTCGTTGTTTGTGATGAGCCCACTTCTATTACTGATGCCTACGCCCTGATTAAAATTCTCAGCCGTGAGCATGGTGTGTTCCGTTTTAAAATAGTTGCCAATATGGTGCGTAGTTTACGCGAAGGTATGGAATTATTTGCGAAACTCAGTAAAGTGACCGACAGATTTTTAGATGTGGCACTCGAATTGGTCGCTATCATCCCATTTGACGAAAACTTACGTAAATCAGTTCGTAAACAAAAATTGGTAGTTGAAGCTTATCCTAAATCACCAGCAGCAATTGCGTATCAAGGATTAGCAAATAAAATACTGAGCTGGCCGGTACCGCAGCAACCTGGTGGGCATTTGGAATTTTTCGTTGAGCGCTTAGTACAACGACCAGATTTTCAAGAGGAAAAAACGAGTGAATAAAACCGCAGCGTATACTTGTTTAGACAATAAATCGTCAATCGTTGAACAGTATGCCCCGTTGGTTAAAAGAATTGCGCATCATTTACTCGCCCGACTACCTGCCTCTGTGCAGTTAGATGATTTACTCCAGGCTGGGATGATGGGGTTACTAGAGGCATCTTCCAAGTTTGATGGTGGCAAGGGGGCAAAGTTTGAAACCTTCGCCGGCATACGCATACGTGGCGCCATGTTAGATGAAATCCGTCGTGGCGACTGGGTTCCTCGTTCTGTTCATCGTAATAATCGTAAGGTTGCACATGCCATTGATGAGTTAGAGCAAACACTGGGCCGTGATGCTCGTGACACAGAAATTGCAGAAAAACTTGATATGACGCTCGATGAGTACCATCATATTCTTAATGATGTTTCTATAGGAAAAATCATAGGGATAGAAGATTTAGGTGTCTCCCAGGATATCTTTACAGCAAGTGATCAGTCCGATGATGATGATTCATTTAAGGCATTAGCTGAGAACCAATTCCATTCTGCGCTAGTTGAGGCAATTAAATTGTTGCCTGAAAGAGATGCATTAGTGTTATCCCTGTACTACGATGAAGCATTGAATTTAAAAGAGATTGGCGCCATTCTTGAGGTAAGTGAGTCGCGGGTTAGCCAGATATTAAGTCAGGCAATGTTGCGATTAAAAGCTAAACTCAAGCACTGGACATAAATATAATTATTAATCGAGCACAGAATGTCAGCTCACCGGAGGAAACCTTGGACAAGAATATGAAGATTCTCATTGTTGACGATTTTTCGACAATGCGGCGCATCATCAAGAACTTGTTGCGAGACTTGGGGTTTAATAACACCCAAGAAGCAGACGATGGCTCAACAGCCCTGCCGATGTTGAAAAAGGGGGATTTTGATTTTGTTGTTACAGATTGGAATATGCCTGGCATGCAAGGGATTGATCTATTAAGAGCCATTCGCGCAGACGATTCACTTAAACACTTGCCAGTATTAATGGTGACGGCTGAAGCAAAACGTGAACAGATCATTGCTGCCGCTCAAGCGGGAGTCAATGGCTATGTGGTTAAGCCTTTTACCGCCGCAACGCTAAAAGAGAAGTTAGATAAAATATTCGAACGACTCGCTTAAGCAAGGATGAGCTATGAAGTTACCAACATCAGGGCTCATCACGCTCGAGCAAGCTCAGCATTTAGTTGAACTATTAAGTGCCGGAGAGCAAAGTCAGGCAGATGATTTATGTCGAGAACTCGCAGCACCACTGCAACGCGAATTATTTGAAGAAGTAGGCAAATTAACTCGGCAGCTTCACAGTGCTTTAATGGATTTTCACGTAGATAATCGTCTTGCTGAATTAGCCAGTACAGAGATCCCCGATGCCAAGCAACGTTTAAATTACGTTATTGAGATGACGGAACAAGCCGCAAATAAAACCATGGATGCAGTAGAAGAATGTTTACCTTTGGCGAATGCTGTCACCGTAAATATTCAAAAGGTCATGCCAGCTTGGGACCGATTAATGCGACGGGAGATAGCGCTGACTGAATTTAAGGTTCTTTGCCATGACGTACAAGATCTGATGTCTCGTAGTGCAAATGACTCGACTCGATTACGTGAATTGCTTAATCAAATTTTGATGGCGCAAGATTTTCAAGATTTAACCGGACAAATAATACGTCGTGTTATTGATCTGGTCATGGAAGTAGAAAGCAATTTGGTTTCTATGCTAACGGTATTTGGCGAGCAACCGATTATTGAAAGTCAGATTGTTCAGAAAAATAATATCGAAGCAGAAGGCCCTATAATGAATGCAGAGCTTCGTCAAGATGTGGTAACGGGTCAAGACGACGTGGATGATCTTCTATCGAGTCTAGGTTTCTAACTGGGAGTCAATTTGATGGCCTTTGATGTAGATGAAGAGATACTCCAGGACTTTTTAATCGAAGCCGGTGAAATATTAGAGCTTCTACAAGCGCAACTTGTTGCGCTTGAAAATAATCCTGATGATACTAATTTGCTGAATGCTATTTTTCGCGGGTTTCATACCGTAAAAGGTGGCGCTGGCTTTCTTAGCTTGACCCCCATGGTTGATGTGTGTCATGAAGCGGAGAATACTTTCGACTTATTGCGGACAGGTAAGCGTTGTGTCAATGCGGAGTTGATGGATATTATTTTGCAAGCAGTGGATGCGATTAATACCATGTTTGCGCAAACCCAGCAGGGTGAGCAACAAGAACCCGCCGATTCAGGTTTGTTAGCGAGACTTAAAATGCTTAGTTCAGGTGGGCCTTTGCCATCTGAAATGGCTTCTGCCAAGGTTGCAGAGCCAGAACCTGTTGTTCAAGTCATTATTGATACTCCTATCCGTCAACAAACGCCTACTGACAGAAGAGGTCACTCATCTGTCATTGAAAATGTATCCACAAGTATCGATGATATCAACGATGCTGAATTTGAAGCTTTATTAGATGCGCTTCATGGTTCAGGTAAAGGTCCAGTCGTCACCGCAGCATCTGAGCCTTTGGTCGTTAAGCCTGCGACACCCATTAAAGCACCTTCATCATCAGGTGATGACATCACTGATGATGAGTTTGAAGCATTACTTGATGAACTCCATGGTTCAGGTAAGTTTAAAGCAGAGGCTGAGGCAGAAGTGCCTGCTACACCAAAGATAGCCGTAGCTTCAGCGCCTCAACCTATAGCGGATGCCGACGACATTACCGATGATGAGTTTGAGCGGCTACTCGATGAGCTTCAGGGTAAAGGGGCTGCACCAGCTAAAGCTGAAGTCAACGTCGCTACTGTGCCGTCAGTTTCTGTGGCCCCTAATATACCTACACCAGTTATGACTACACCCGTTAAAGCGGCTACCGCAGCGCCTGTTGTTGCAGCAAAGCCTAATGGAGATGATGCAGTCGTCGACAAAGCGCCTGCGAAGGCGAGTTCTGCGAATGTGCCTCAAGGTGAAACGACGGTACGTGTAGATACCGCGCGACTCGACCAAATCATGAATATGGTCGGCGAGTTAGTGTTAGTGCGTAATCGATTAGTGAGCTTAGGCATTAGCCGTGATGATGAGGAAATGTCGAAAGCCCTTGCGAACTTAGATCTTGTTACTGCTGATTTACAAGGTGCGGTAATGAAAACCCGTATGCAACCGATCAAAAAGGTGTTTGGTCGTTTTCCTCGGGTAGTTCGTGATCTTGCGCGTACACTCAACAAAGAAATTGATTTGATTATGGTCGGTGAAGAAACTGACTTAGATAAAAACTTAGTTGAAGCGCTGGCGGATCCACTTGTCCATCTCGTGCGAAACTCCGTGGATCATGGTATCGAGATGCCAAACGAGCGTGAAGCTAGCGGCAAGCCAAGAACCGGCACAATTACCCTCTCTGCAAGTCAAGAAGGTGACCATATACTGCTTAAAATCGAAGACGATGGCGCAGGTATGGACCCCGAAAAATTGAAAAAAATCGCGATAACGCGTGGCGTGCTGGACGAGGATTCAGCTTCGCGAATGACCGACAGTGAAGCCTATAATTTGATTTTTGCCCCCGGCTTCTCAACTAAGGTCGAAATTTCAGATATTTCGGGTCGTGGTGTTGGGATGGACGTGGTAAAAACCCGTATCACTCAGCTTAACGGCACTGTACATATTGATTCAATGAAAGGTAAGGGCACGATACTTGAGATTAAAGTACCGTTGACGCTGGCGATTATGCCGACCTTAATGGTTGATGTTGCTAAACAAATCTTTGCATTACCGCTCTCTAGTGTGAGTGAGATTTTCCATCTCGATCTCACAAAAACCAATATAGTTAACGGGCAACTGACTGTCATAGTACGTAATAAGGCTGTACCTTTGTTCTATTTGGAACATTGGCTACATAGAAACAAAACCACCTTTAAACATGGCGATAAAAATCATGGTCATGTGGTGATTGTTCAATTAGGTATGATGCAAATTGGTTTTGTTGTGGATGCCTTAATTGGACAAGAAGAGGTCGTGATTAAGCCTCTTGGCGCCATGTTACACGGCACACCGGGCATGGCTGGTGCGACCATTACATCGGATGGTGGTATAGCACTCATTCTAGATGTTCCTGGTTTGCTAAAGCATTATGCAAAAAGTAGGAATTAGTTTCCAAACTAAGGAATGGAATGGCCATTAAAGTATTAGTCGTTGATGACTCAAATTTTTTCAGGCGACGCGTTAGTGAGATAGTCAATCAAGATCCTGAATTGGAAGTTATCGCAACGGCTTCTAATGGGGCTGAAGCGGTGAAGATGGCTGCTGAGCTCAATCCTCAAGTGATTACTATGGATATTGAGATGCCCGTGATGGATGGCATTACTGCTGTTCGTGAGATTATGGCCAAGTGTCCGACGCCGATTTTGATGTTTTCTTCTTTAACTCATGATGGCGCGAAAGCAACATTAGACGCGCTAGATGCTGGGGCCTTAGATTTTCTACCTAAGCGATTTGAAGATATTGCCACCAATAAAGATGATGCCATTTTATTGTTGCAGCAGAGAATAAAAGCGTTAGGTCGGCGAAGAATTTTTCGTCCTATTGCTCCCCCCGCGGCGGCTTCAATACCGAGCGTACGTCCCGCAACCAGCGTGGTAGGCACAAAGAGCATAGCGAATCCTGCGCCTGGGGTCGCTCCCGCGAGAACATCAACCGCAGCGTCTATTCGTCCAAGTGGTAAACAATATAAATTACTGCTAATCGGCACTTCGACGGGTGGGCCGGTTGCGCTGCAAAAGATTCTCACGCAATTTCCTGCAAATTACCCTTATCCTATTTTATTAATTCAGCATATGCCGGCCGCTTTTACGCCGGCATTTGCCAGTCGCTTAAATGGCTTATGTAAGATTGAGGTCAAAGAGGCCGCTAATGGTGATGTTCTTAAACCCGGTTGTGCTTATTTAGCACCGGGCGGTATGCAAATGATGGTTGAACGTACTGGAGTCAGTGGTCGATT
>JBOFUF010000356.1:0-3492 GCA_051652445.1 Shewanella sp. | reverse complement strand
CATGGCATTCACTCATTGACTCGTAGCAAGTGCATCCTTCCCTGTCCATAGGCTCGTTTCACTAATTACCATGGCGCACTTTTCCCATTAGCGTGGCCTTTAGGTTTAGAAGGTAGGACGCTGACTTGAGCTGTTATTTCAGTGTTGTTTGTCGATCGCTAAAAGTAATATATGTGCGGGTGTCTGATTTTTTTATAGCTTTAAGCTTAACTCGGTGCCAGTGTGCTTGCGTATTAGGGCCTGACCTCCTATGATCCTCCGGTTTTATCATTCATGGTGACCTTTTAAATGTTGAATTCTCCGCTTTCTGCCAGCTCGAACGAATTAGTGATCAGTATCTTAACTATGGTGCTGAGCCAAGGAAAACCCTTAGATCGGGCCTATTCTCAGCATTTTTCTGGGTTGCAATTAGTCCCCGCCGAGCAGGCGCGTATCGCATTAACGACCGGTGATATCCTACGCCGTTTAAATTTATATTGTTATCTGGCGGAAATTAGCCCAGATGAGATGGAGCGTTTTGGCTCTAAACTGCTTAATGCTTGGCATTTATTCCATGGGCTTGAATTGCCCAAAATGCAATATTCGTTGCAGGTCGATGAAGCGCGTTTGCACGAGCGTACCGAGCTGGCGAAAACTAAGCCTGTGTTGTGGGACGGTTGCCCTGAGTGGCTCGATGTTATGGGCCGTGAGCAATTAGGCGAGTCTTGGGAAAAAGAGCGCGCCGCGTTAAGTACCGCGCCGAAACGTTTTTTACGCGCCAACGGCCTTAAGGTGACGCGTGATGAACTGGCCGCTAAGCTTGCGGCCGAGTTTGTGAGCACCTTAAATGTTGATGGGGTCGATTCTGCCCTTGAAGTGACCTCAGACTCTGCCTTGTTCCGTACACAAAGCTTTAAAGAGGGCTTATTTGAGCAGCAAGATGCAGGCTCTCAGCGCGTAGCGGCGGCGCTTGATGCCAAACCGGGTATGAAAGTGATCGATGCTTGTGCGGGGGCGGGCGGTAAAACTTTACACATCGCCGCGCAAATGCAGGGTAAGGGACGCTTGTTAGCCATGGATGTGGAACAATGGAAACTCGACAAGCTCAAAGAGCGTGCCCGTCGTAATGGCGCGCATAATGTTGAAACCCGTGTGATTGCCAGCAGTAAAACCATTAAACGCTTAAAGCTTAGCGCCGATAGAGTATTACTTGATGTGCCTTGCTCAGGTTTGGGCGTATTAAAGCGTAATCCTGATGCAAAATGGCGTGATACCGTTGAGCGCTTACCGGTATTAATGGAACTGCAAAAACACATTTTGAACAGCTATAGCCGCATGGTCAAAGTTGGAGGCATAGTGGTTTATGCGACTTGCTCTATTTTTCCCTGTGAGAACCGCGATCAGGTGGATGCATTTTTAGCCGAGAATCCAAATTTTCGGCTAATAGAAGATGAAAGTATCAGTCCTGCAGAGAGTGGCTTTGATGGTTTTTACCTTGCAAAACTTGAACGTATTCAAGAATAAAACATAGTTTCAAGACTAAAGTAGACCTTTATTGCGCAGGTAAAGGTCTTACCTCATTAGCATTAATGCCAAGAATTTCCTATAATTTATAAATATTTAACATTGTTCATCAGTATTTACACTGCAACCATGTTTTAAGGGAATTATGACGTACGGCGCTAAGCTTCCAGATCTGCACCATGATGTCGATGATAAACTCGGCCACAATGTCAGCATCGCTTGTTATAGCAGCATTCTCTCTATGCTGCTCAATGGCGCGCCTTTACACGAAATACTGCATGCATTAGTGCTGAAAATCGAAGCTCAAAAATCAGGTACCTTAGGATCGATATTACTACTCAGTGATGATGGAAAACGTCTGTTATTAGGAGCCGCCCCCAATTTACCCGACAGTTATAATCAAGCTATTCATGGGGTTGAAATTGGCCCCAAGGTCGGTTCCTGTGGAACAGCGGCATATCTTGCTAAGCGTGTCATCGTTGACGATATTGCCCATCACCCATACTGGGAAAATTATAAAGAGCTGCCTTTACGGGCAGGTCTTAAATCTTGTTGGTCAGAACCCATCAAAGATTCTCATGGGAAAGTACTGGGTACATTTGCCCTGTATTATGATGTCGTAAAATCGCCAACAGATAAGGATTTAGAACTCATTTCAGAGGCAGCAAGACTGGCGAGTTTAGCCATTGAACGCAGTCGTGCAATGGCATTTCAACATTTAGCGGTGAAAGTGTTTGATAGATTACCCCTTGCACTGGTTATTTCAAATTCTGACGATGCAGTCCTCTATGCTAATTCCGCTTTCAGACATGTCGTTATTCCTCAAGATCCTGATATAGTTAACTTTAATCCTAAAATGTTTTTAGCATCATCCCAAGCTAATGAATTATTGGCGTTATTTGAGCATATCGCTCAGGAAAAAATGTGGCAGGGTGAGTTGGTGGGTCTTAGGGGAAATGGCGAGGAGTTTTATCTTGACCTTATCGTCACGACCTTCCGAGAGTCCAATGGTCAGCAACCCTGTTTTGCATGGCTATTTTCCGATATTAGCGAACGTAAGAAAGCGGCGCAGTTGATTGATTATCAGGCAAATAATGACTCGTTGACTGGGCTTGTTAACCGCAACGCGTTATTCAAGCAGATCCAAGCGTTAATTACTTCTGACAATTGGACTCCTGGCTTTAGTTTTATGTTGATGGATTTAGATAACTTTAAGGAAGTAAACGACACCCATGGGCATGACAAAGGCGATGCGCTATTAATACAAGTGGTGCGGCAGATTTGCGAGTGTCTCAATGAGACTATGGTGTTTGCGCGCCTCGGTGGCGATGAGTTTGCCTTGCTATTACCTGGGGTTGTCAACCAGAAAGAATTGGCACAACTTGCAGATAAAATTAACAAAAATGTGGCAAAACATTATGTGCTAGCCGATGGAAAAGGCGTTTATAGCTCGGTAAGCATAGGGATAGCCCGTTTCCCTGAAGATGCCCTCGATCTGGAACAGTTCTTAAATTGTGCCGATCAGGCCATGTATATTTCTAAGGCAAATGGCCGCAATCGATATCATTTTTTTACCGAACAAATGCAGTTTAATGCCGAACGCGTTGCTAGCCTTCATAATCAGCTTAAGCAGGCTCTCGATCGGCAGACCTTCGAGCTTTATTATCAACCCATAGTCAATGCGACCACAGGCTTGATTGTCTGCGCTGAAGTGCTGCTGCGCTGGCAGCATGAGGGAGCGTTTATTGCACCCGATGAATTTATTCCTATCGCTGAGAACAGTGGTTTAATCGTTGATATTGGTAGATATGTGCGCCTTGGTGCTATGCAGACTATTGTAGAGATGCAAGAACGAAATTGGCCGATTAATTTATCGGTGAATGTCTCTACTTTCGAGTTTTGGTCCCATGAACTGCAAGATGCCTTTGTGGATTCCTTTGCCACGATTACCGAGCAACTTGGGGTGACAGATTTCCCCTATGATAGGTT
>JBOFUF010000355.1:0-4409 GCA_051652445.1 Shewanella sp. | reverse complement strand
AGAATCGATCAAACACCGCGCGATCGCGGCTAAATATCTCACACCTACAGACTTAATTTCTGCGCAGAAATTAGCAGCTGAATATTTTGAGAAGTATCAGCTAAAATAACGACTTTACGTTTGAACAGGTGCGGCAATCCCGCGCCTGTTCGCCTCACGTTTCACCAATGCCACCAATCCCCTATCAACGCAAAAGCGCCAATGTATCAGTAGTGGCAGGCACCCTTGAGTTAGCTTAGCGAGACAAGTCATAAGTGACTTAGCTACAGAGGGACCCCCCCGCACTTAGCGGGGATTTTTATTTGTCCCAAGGGTTACACAAATTGTCTGATGGCGATGGCGATAATCAGCACTGGGCAAACATACTTCACATACCTTGGCCAAACACGCCAAAAGAACCCTGTGCTATCCACATGATCTTGCCCCCTAATCGCCTTCAGTAGCTCGGCTTGGCGCCAAATCCAACCTAAGTAAACCGCAATACCAAGGGCGACCAGTGGCTGGGCAATTTGGGTGGTCAGCATGATGGTGAAGCTAAACAGTGTCTCAAAGCATACCGCCAATAATAGGGATAGCGAGGTCAGCAACAGCCCTATGATTACGATGGCGCGTTGGCGGCTAAGTGCAAACTTTTGCATCGCATAGCTCGTCGGCACTTCGGCGATGGATATGGCCGAAGTTAAACCCGCGATGATCAACAGAACAAAGAACACCACGCTGATGATGAGGTTCGCAGTGGCGCCTAAGGTTGAAAATAAGGCGGGTAAGACAGTAAACACCAGCGCATCTGAATCGAGTAACTTGCCCTCGGCACTCAATATTTCCACGCCATTATGTTGAGCAACATACATGGCAGGGATGATTAAGAAGGCGGCGAGAAAGGCGATACCGCTGTCGGTCAAGGCAACCCAGACGGTCAGTTTGGCGATATTCTCTTTCTGGCTTAAATAACTGCCATAAACCATCATGGCACCTGTGCCTACTGTGAGGGAGAAAAAGGTTTGTCCGAGTGCGCTAATTAAGGTGTCTGGTGCCAGTGCCTTGGTAAAGTTAGGCGTTAATAGCGCGTTAATACCTTCGCTTGCGCCATCTAAGCTGAAGATATACCCCACGCCCGCAATAAGCATGATCAACAATAATGGCATTAAGCGTTTGGCCCATTTTTCTATGCCTTCTTGTACGCCTTGCCGTAATACCAGAAACACTAGCGCACTAAAAATCAGGGTGAACACGAGATTGCGCGACAGTGAAAAATCCATCAGCCAAGCGGCGGTTTGGGTTGAGCCAAAAGCCGTAGCAATGGGAGCGATGGCAAAACTGACAAACCAGCCGGAAAGAATACTGTAGAAGGTATAAATTAATCCCGCGGTCACAATGGATAGCAAGCCTATAGTTTTGCCTAAACCTCGGGTTAGCGTGTTAACACCGAGTTTGCCCATGGCATCGGCTGGGTTAGTTTGTCCGTGGCGACCTATCATAAGTTCAGCCATGAGCATCGGAATGCCTAGGACGAAAATCAGCACGACATAAACCAGCAGAAATGCACCGCCGCCATGGGTGGCCGCTTGCGTGGGGAATCCCCAAATATTACCTACGCCAACGGCGCTACCCGCAGCCGCCATAATAAAACCTAAGCGTGAGCTGAAGTGGTTGGTTGAAGGTGTATTGGCCGATTGCATTGTGTCTTCCGTCCGCTAAAAATAACACGTATCTTAGGCAGATAAATAAGAAGTTCAACGCAATTTTAGTGCGTTAAATTGCGGTTAATGGGCTGGTTTTGGTCTTTTAAATCTCTATTTTTGAAATTATATTTCGCATTTACACCCGAGGCGCGACTATATTGCGAGTTGATGTTGGTGGCGACCTCGTGTTAGCGAATCATTGCGAGCATCAAAAGGCAGTATTTGTGATCTTGACGTCAAAAATACCTTTAGGTAGTTGTGATCCTCGAACTATTTTATCGGGCTTATGCTTGAATGTTGACGTGATTTAAGGGAATGGCGGTATGGTCTTTGACCTTTTTTAGCACAAAGCTGGAATGCACCCCCGCGATATGCACATTAGTGGTGAGTTTATCTAATAAAAAAATGCGAAAGTGCGCCATATCTTGAACTAACACTTTAAGTTGGTAGTCGGCCTCTGAACCGGTAATGAGCGCGCACTCTTGCACTTCTTCGTAGGCCAGTATATTCGCTTCAAATTGATTGAGAATTGCTGGGGTGTGCTTTTCCATCCGTACATGGATATAGGCTGTCAGGTGCAGGTTGAATTTGTCTGCCGATAGGCGAGTCACATAATCGGCAATATATCCCGCCTCTTCTAACGCTTTAACGCGACGCGAGCAAGGGGACGGTGATAGACCGACTTTATTGGCCAGTTCGAGATTCGATAATCTGCCGTGGGTTTGCAGGAGGCGCAAAATGGTTAAGTCGAGTGGGTCGAGTTTGTAGGGGTGAGTTTCTGTCATTGAAGATGGTGGGTCGCTGAGTTTGTGCCTAGTTTGCCAGCCTTAGCGCATTTTGCCAAAAGTCTTATTCAACGAGGCTTCCTTATGGCAGCTGTTGCATTATTAAATCAATTCCTTAAGTGTTTAAAGTAAAAAGCACAGTTAGCGATAGCGAACGGTGCTTTTTAAGACATGTTTATAAGTTAGTCCGTAGCGTTAAGCTTTTTTTCCAACTCATTCACCTGAGCTTGCAGGACCTCAAGCTTTTCGCGGGTTTTCAGGAGTACATGTTGCTGAACATCAAATTCTTCACGGGAAACCATATCTAACTTGATCAATTGATTTTGTAAGATTTGTTTGCTGCGCTCTTCAAATTCACCGGCAAATTGCTTCAGACCGCTGGGTAAGTTTTCGCTCAGTTGCTTTGCCATTTCTTCGATTTTTTTTGGATTAATCATCATCTTGCCTGCTTATTCACTGAATGGGAACGATTGTACCCCAGAGAACGAGGTTTCAAAAGTATCGACGCCCTTAAAACCAAACAGCGTGAAAGCATAGGTTTTAAGGGCGTCGATTTTGACCGCTAAATCGGATCAGTGTTGTGAGGTAGTATCGCTATCCTCATCGAAGACGCTTAACGGCACGTGTTTTTCGGCTAGATAGGTATAAATGACGGGTAAAACAAACAGGGTGAAAAGAGTACCGATAGACAAGCCTGCCACAATAACAATACCAATATTAAAGCGAGCGGCTGCGCCAGCACCTGAGGCAAATAACAGGGGTATCAAGCCTGCGATCATCGCGGCTGTGGTCATTAAAATCGGCCGTAAACGTATCGTTGCTGCAAGTTTAATCGCTTCGAGCTTACTTAAGCCACGGTGCAATTGTTCCTCTTTGGCCACTTCGCACATTAAAATCCCGTGTTTAGTGATCAAGCCTACTAAGGTTATTAGGCCGATTTGGGTGTAAATATTCATTTTGGCTAACCCAAACACATGGGTCCAGCCGAGCACAATCAGTGCGCCGCTGATCGCAAGTGGGACGGATACCAAGATCACCAGTGGATCTTTTAGGCTTTCAAACTGACTGGCCAAGACTAAGTAAATAATGGCAATTGCCAGCAAGAACGTCGCATAAAGCGCCGTGCCCTCAGTCACAAATTGGCGTGCTTCACCCAAGAAATCATAGTTATAGCCTTTAGGTAGCTCGTTGTCGCCAATATCTTGCAAGAAACTAATGGCATCACCAATGGCAACGCCAGGAGATGCGACACCGCCAACCGTCAGTGAGTTCATTTGGTTAAAGTGCGGTAATGATCGCGGCTCTGACACCATTTCTATCTCGACTAAGCTAGAAAGTGGTATTGAGCGACCATCGGCAGCCTTAACATAATAATTTGCCAGCGATTCAGGGTTTGCGCGTAATTTACGCTCTACCTGCGGGATCACTTCGTAGGAACGGCCATCCAAGTTAATCCGATTCACATAGCCATCGCTCATCATTGTTGACAGTGTGATGCCGATGTCTTGCATGGTGACACCGTAGGTACCGGCTAAATCACGCTTGATATGCAACTTCATGGTGCCAGAATCAAACTTTAAATTGATTTCTGAGTACACAAATAGCGGACTCTTTTGCACCTTTTCTAACACGCTATTACCAATTTGGAACAGACTCGCAAAAGAGTTTGATGTGGTGATCACAAACTGTATGGGTAAACCACTGGTCGCGCCCGGTAATTCAGGCATTTGGAAAGTGGTAATCGCCATACCGGGAATTTTTTTGACTTCTTTAGCAAAAAATTCCTGCATTTGTTTTTGACTCTTATCCCGCTCACTCCAAGGGACGAGTGGCGCAATGCCAAAGGCTTGGCTAGAGCTTGGCACACCAATGAAGGCAAGCGACGCGGCAGACTCAGGTTGCGCCTTAATGAGATCGGTTACTTCACTCATGTTAGCTTGGA
>JBOFUF010000354.1:0-8152 GCA_051652445.1 Shewanella sp. | reverse complement strand
TAGGAACAAAGCCCGATATATGGCTTCCCCAGAATAGTGATATTCAATGGCAAGGACGGGTGAGTTTAGTGCGTTTAGCTAAACCCAAAGCTCAGCTAGCAATACCACTACAACCGACTAAGCTAGCACAAGCTAAACTCAATTAAATAACAAGGAGCCAGCAGTCTGCTGGCTCCTTTCAAATATTGATTCGCAAGTGAAGATGAGGGCATATCGGCGTGTTGAGATGACCTGTTGTTCGCTCTGGCAACCTCATGATCGCGTAACGAGCAATAAAGTACCGTTATGCGACTAACATAATGAGTGACCAAGCAAAAAAGCTTGCCTTGCATAAACCCTGCTAAATTGCTGCCCCCCCTGAAACGTCAACATGCCCTCGTTAGCTAAACCATTACTTCTTCTCTGTCACTTTAGTATTAGCAACCGATCCTATGACTAAACCATGCTTATTCACATCAAAGCTCATTAGAACTCGCATGTTGTAATCTTTAAGCATTTGTATTTCTTCAGGGATCGGCTCACCGCTCATTTCTAACAGTGTAAGCACTGGCGTAAACATCTTGCCGTAATCAGCAGACAAGCTGTACATGCCATTAGCTGACAATTTCTCGCCTGCTAATTTATTGGCTAAAGCCGAACCTTTGTCACCGCTATACACCACTAAATGCTGCCCTTTAATCGCCAGCATAGGCTTAATGCCTAATTTAGGAGGTAACATCAATATGGGTGATAAATCAGTGGCATCACCGTTATCAGCTAACTGAACATCGGCAAGCATAGGCGCGAAAGGTTTCACCATATTGAACAACATAGATGGGTTTTCGGCGCTGAGGCTCACTAAAGCATCTAAGCTTTCTAATTGAGGTTCTTGGGCTTGTGTATGCATTTTATAGTCGAGCAATGAGACGCTCATCCCCTTCACGCCATTTGCCATACCGGTGAACATGCCTAGCATAGCTGGACTCTGTTGGCTCAACTCAGCCTGCAACTCCGCCAGTGGTGCACAAGTCAATTGCGGCTTTTGCAGATCATCCCAAATAGCCGTTAATGAAGGTGCAACTTGGTTCACATCTAGGCCTATACCCATAGAGAAAATAGTGCTGTCGATCTCTGCCAGATGCGCGGGAATAAAACCGCGCATCTTTTGTAGTGCAGCAAGAATGGGCTGATTTTTGCTTTCTACTACAAATGAGGCCGCCATATGACTTTCTTTTTCTGTCACAGAAAATGCCGTTAAACCAGCAACGGTACGTGGCCAGTTAGCAGCAATCGCGGTCAGTTCGGTACGACATTCTGGTGTTCTGATTTGAGCAAATGGATCTTCACCGACGCTTTCATTGGCAAAAAGTCGGGTCAATTGCTTAGATAGCATATTGCTATCGGCGGAGGTCAACGCCTTTACAATTTCCACATGGTTGATAAAGCTGATGCTGTCATCTTTAAAACCATGGGTCTTAATAATATCTTCTAATATGCCAGAAGCGGCTAATGACTGCGGCGCCTTCTTAATACCGAAGGCCATTTCTAATAACTCAGGCTCAGTAATCGCGGTACTGAAAGTCATCGTTAATATGCCATCTTTCTGGGCAAATAACAGTTCAGCTTTCTCTGCTGAGCTTTCATCCGATAATGCGTAAGCGCGATAATCAACATCGCCAACTTTACGCATTACGTGAGTCATGCCACTGTCTTTTTCGGCTTTATTTAATACAGACCAAAATGCATCGGCTTGATTCACATCTACTTTAAGTACAGGCAACGCACCTAACGTGTAAAAATAAGGCTTAATTTCATCGGGAACCCCGAAGGTTTTCAAAAGCAATGCGGGCTCTTTCATGCCATCCATATACTGCTGATAAATGCTCACGAAGAACTTGACCATAGGGCTATCGAGCTCACGTAATTCGGCAAGTGCATTGCTTGGATATTGTTGATAATTGCCAGAAATAGACTGTAGATACGCTTTTAACGGAAAGGGTTTTAATTGACCCGAAAATATCGGCGTATCAGCAGGTACATAATCGAGCAAAGGGTTTGCAGAAGCACTCGAACCAGCACCATTTTGCGTATACCAATAACCACCTGCACCGGCTGCAATAATTGCCGCAGCAATCACAATCTTTTTCATTTTAAAAACTCCATTTTATCACCATTCAATTTTTTAAATCATCCCGAAAGAACAGACCTTAGGCATTCAAATACTTATCCGCTCTTACGCATCACTTAAGCATCCCTTACGCAGATAATGCAACATCAGAAAACGAAACAACTCAGCCCAGCGCAATACTAGCCGAGTGTAAAATACTTAAGTTAAGCACTCTTATGGTATAAATTTTGCTCGATAATTTAACATTAAACCGACACAGAAGCGAACAGGATAGGAATGGGGGGTGTTGAAAAACGCATTAGCGTTCACGTTAATTCAACATAAAACAAAACGCCCCGCCAATTGAGCCACAAAACCTTTCGGAGTCATCGATGGTGAAACACAGTGCTCATTTAACAATCAACGTATCTCCTCAAGTTCACTCAGCAAAATATCATCCCGCTTCATGGACTTTTTTTAGTGTGACGTCTCCCAATTGGCGCATTTGTTTACGGATCCAAGCTGAACGCTGCAGCACATAGGACGACGGTGGTGAAACTTTATAGCGCCAAGGATTGGGTAAGATAGCGGCGAGTAATGAGGCCTCATATTGAGTAAGTTTGGCTGCAGACTTCCCAAAATAATGTTTTGATGCCGCTTCAGCGCCATAGAGACCAGGACCAAATTCGACGATATTTAAATATATTTCAAGAATTCGCGACTTATCCCAAGTCAATTCCATCAACAAGGTAAACCAAGCTTCCAATCCCTTACGAAAAAAGCTGCGACTAGACCACATGAAAAGATTTTTAGCGGCCTGCTGACTTAAGGTACTTGCCCCACGAACTTTAGTGCCTTTGCTATTGTATTTCAGTGCCGAACTTATGGCGGCTAAATCGAATCCCGTATGCTCGGCAAAATGTTGATCTTCTGCGGCAATCACTGCCAACTGTAATTCAGGGGAAATATACGCTAAATCACGCCACTGATGCCTAACCTCTCCGATAGGTGCGGGTGGAAATAACGCACGCTCGATACGCCAAGTCCACATCGGCGGATCAACGAAGCGTAGTAGGAACACCAATAAGATTGAGCCAATAAATGCCCCCATTAATCCCTTGAATAACCATGATAATAAACGCCGAAAACCCCGCATTGATCTTTGAGGTGCTGGGCAATTCGACTTATTAGCACTAGGACGCCTAACATGATCACGCATCGCATATAAAGGGGCCGTCATTTACACCATCTCATCCACACACTCTCATTTCCAGTTTCTAAAAACCAATCAAACCATCCTATGCATCACTCTTCTGCCAAGGCGTGTAAAAACCTTCTGCGGCTGTAGAGGCAATCTAAGCCGATCATGCAACGATAATAGCCCAAAAGCTAAGGATATCTTACTCGATAATAACAAATTGGCAGAGTAATAAACGCAATAAGAACAAATCACTATATGAGGCTTGACTGAGGTTAACTGAGCTTGACCTCGGCAGCTTAAACGTCAGCTGACCGAGGTAATGATGACAGATTAACGAGCGCCAGCAAGTCAATCACACTGCTTGATACTCGCAGCTGCGAGTCAGATTTTTAAAGCTTTCCTGTATCCAGTTTAGTCATATCGATACACAGCAAACCCAGCCCATAAACACCGATATACAACAACTTAACATCACAAAAGACATGAATCATGTCAATTTACACAGTAAACTTTTCAAAACCATCTACGGGAACTTCAAAATATAGCGCAAACTTAGCAATGTGCATAACTCTGTGAGTAAAAACGTACCAAAAAAGTAACCACCAACAATTAATGCCTACTAACCCTATGAATATCAGTCTATCTTAGTTAAATGAAGCTTAAATGACATCACTTACTTTTTCGTCAAAATAGAGTATTAAATTCAATCAAAAATAAATCTTATTTCAGCGAGATAAAAAACGCCCCAAGAACAAATGAGGCGTTAACTATTTTAAATCAATAAGATGGCTAAATTTCGTAGTGCAAGCCACACTCACGCTTTAACCCATTAAAACGGGTTTCTTCCTCTGTCATCCCTAATTCAAGTGGTTTACTCGAATGGGTATCGCCGACAGAGACATAGCCTTGTTCCCAAAGTGGATGGTACGGCAAGTCAAATTGAGTCAAATAGACGTGCACATCTTTATTGGACCACTCAATAATCGGCAGTAACTTAAAGCGCGTGCCGTGAATCGCCAGTATCGGCAGCGCCTCACGACTGCTGGCTTGGCTGCGTCTTAATCCCGCAAACCAAGTGCCGACCTCAAGTACGGCTAAGGCCCGTTGCATAGGCTCAACCTTGTTTAAACGATTATATTGCGCTAACCCGTCTACCCCTTGCAGCCACAACTGACCAAAGCGCGCCTCTTGCCATGCTGGGGTCATGGGGGCTTGATATACTTTTAAATTCAAGGATAAACGCTCAGTCAGCTCATCAATAAACTGATACGTCTCCGGGAATAAATACCCCGTATCCGTGAGGATAACCGGAATAGTCGCCTGTGCCTGACTCACCATATGCAGCATTACAGCGGCTTGGATCCCAAAGCTTGACGATAGCGCGTGATTACCGGGCAAATAAGTTAAGCCCCATAACACCCGATCCTGTGCGCTCATTCCAGCTAAGAACTGATTGATACGTTCAAGTTCTATCTCTTGCTCGGCCTTAGGCGCACTCAATAATGCTTTGAGTTCGGCAGCGCTGACCACAGTCGGCACTGTATCAGTGGTTTTTTGCTCAAGATCAACCATGAAAATCCTTAGCGGCATCGATCACCGCCTTCACAACGCCCACGCGGACGGTGAAGTTACCAAAGGTTTCGCCAGCATCACGCTCAACGGCGTAGCGGCCAAACAGGATATCCAACTCGGCGAGAATGTCCGCCTCTTGGATATTTTCTCTGTGCATCTTATTCAGACGAGTCCCTTCAAAATTGGCGCCTAAATACAAGTTGTAACGCCCCGGCGCCTTACCCACCAGACCAATTTCAGCGGCAAATGGGCGGGCACAACCGTTAGGACACCCCGTCATCCGCACCACAATCCCTTGCTCGCTGATGCCGTGTTTTGCCTGCAGGCCATCAATATGATCGATAAACTCAGGGAAATAACGCTCGGCTTCGGCCATCGCTAATGGACACGTCGGCAATGCCACACAAGCAATCGAATGCCCGCGAGTTTGGGTCAATACTTGGCCCAGTAGACCGTGTTTGCGGGCTAAGCCTTCAATGGTGGCTTTATCCTCTAGCGCGACGCCCGCAATGATCATGTTTTGATTCGAGGTCATACGAAAATCGCCCTTGTGGATCTTAGCAATTTCACGCAATCCCGTTTGCAGGGTTTGGCCGGGTAAATCTTTGATACGACCGCTTTCGATAAATAAGGTTAAATGCCACTTACCGTCAACGCCTTCGACCCAACCATAACGGTCGCCGCGATCACCGATAACCACCTCACGCTTAGGTTCAAACTTCACCCCAGTACGCAGTTCAACTTCGGCTTTAAACTGCGCATAACCGTGGTCAACGATAGTGTATTTTAGGCGTGAACGTTTACGGTTAACACGGTTGCCCCAGTCGCGCTGTACTGTCATGACCGCTTCGGCAAACTTCATGACGTCTGCGGTTTTAATAAAACCAAAGTCGTCCGCTAAACGTGGAAAAGTCTCCACCTCACCATGGGTTGAGCCCATGCCGCCGCCCGCCGTTAAGTTAAACCCCACCAGTTCACCGTTTTCGGCAACGGCAATAAAGCCTAAATCGTTAGTGTAAACGTCAACATCATTGTCCGGTGGAACGGCAACCGCCATTTTAAATTTACGTGGCAGATAAGTTTTTCCATACACAGGTTCGACGGTTTCATCTGCGGTCGAGAGTAACTTTTCTTCATCTAACCAAATTTCGGCATAGGCGCGCGTGTGTGGCAATAAATGATCCGACAGTTGTTTCGCTACTGCATAAGCTTGCTGGTGCAGTGTCGATTCCACCGGATTAGGATTACACATCACATTGCGGTTAACGTCACCACAGGCGGCAATCGAATCCAGCGCCTGCCGATCTAAGTCTTGAATAATGGTCTTTAAATTACGCTTTGGAATACCGTGGTATTGGAAGGTTTGACGGGTGGTCAAACGAATGCTGTTCGAACTGGTGAGCGTCGAGGCAATCTTGTCCACGCCTAGCCATTGCTGCGGCGTACAAATCCCGCCAGGCAGACGGGCACGTAACATAAAACTATATAAAGGTTCGAGTTTTTGCTCTTTCCGTTCGTTACGTAAATCGCGGTCATCCTGCTGATAGAAACCGTGGAATTTGATCAACTGCTGATCGCCGTCACTGAAACTGCCGGTTACAGAAGAATCTAAACCTTCTTTAATCGTTCCGCGCAGGTAATCGCTGTCGGTCTTTAGGTATTCGTTTAATGCTAACTTTTGCTCACTCATGGCAACGGCCTCTTAAAATGGGGTTCGCTGGCTGCACAGGTTATGACGTGTGCAGCTTTGGCTATTCTTATGCGTTTGGTCTGTATGTAAGGATTACGGTTAATACACGTCTTTTTGGTAACGTTTATCGCTGCGCAAGGTGTCAAAATACGTTTCTGCCGCCTCAATATTCAAACCGCCAATCTCCACTGCCACTTCAATCAAGGTTTGGTGAACATCTTTTGCCATCCGTTCTGCATCACCGCAAATGTAGAGATGTGCGCCATTTTGCAACCATTGCCATAGAGCTTGGCCTTGTTCTTTAATGCGGTGCTGCACATAAACTTTATCGGCTTGATCCCGCGAAAACGCCACGTCGATACGGCTGAGATCGCCATTTTTCAAATACTGTTGCCATTCGGTTTGATACAAGAAATCTTGCTCAAAGTGTGGATTGCCGAAAAATAACCAACTATCACCTTGGCTCCCTTGGGCAACGCGCTCCTGCATAAAGGCACGAAATGGCGCGATCCCAGTGCCAGGACCTATCATAATGACTGGCGTTTCAGGGTTTTCAGGTAAACGGAAATGCTTATTCGGCTCAACATACACCTTCACTTGCGTGCCTTCTTCTGCCGACGCTAAGAAGTGCGACGCGCCGCCAAAACGAGCAGCGCCATGACGCGCATCTTCCACTAGGGCGACAGTTAAATGCACTTCGGTTTCGACTTCACTTTGACTTGAGGCGATAGAGTAAAGCCTTGGCGTTAATGGGCGCAGTAGCTCCAGCAGTTTTGCGGCACTAAATGTTACGGCGCTGTTGGTCACGGGATACTGGCCAACTAAATCTGCCAATTGATGCCTAAGGATAAACTGACGCAGTTGCTCTTTATCCTCGCTCAAGGCTAACAGTTCAGCATTGCCGCTCAGTTCTGCCCAAGCTTTGACTAATCCGGGATGGAGCTGAGTTAATTCTTTTTTATCGACTAGCGCTTGCTTAAGGGTTAACGATTCCCCCTCAATGGTCACTAACTCATCGCCAATCAATGAGAGACCCACTAAGACTTCATCGACTAACACTTCGTTATTACTAAACCACACACCAAGGGCATCACCCGCTTGATAGGTTAAGCCTGAGTCACCTAGGTCGATTTCAACATGGCGCACGTCTCTGTCTGAGCCGCGACCGGTAATTTTTTGGCTCACTAACACTTCGGCGCGATAGGGGTTTTGCTTGGTAAATTCACTTTCGCCAATCGCTTTAGCGGTGCCAATGGAGACAACACTGGCGGACGAGGTTTCAATCAGCGGCTTAACGGCCGCTAATACATCGGCGTGCCACTGGCCCGCGGCTGCTTCATAATCCACATCGCATTCAATTAAAGGTAATAGCGATTTAGCACCGAGTGCTGCTAGGCGGGCATCAAAGTCTTTACCGGTTTGGCAGAAAAATTCATAGCTAGAATCCCCCAGCGCCAGCACTGAGTAATGCAAACGGTCTAACTTAGGGGCGCGTTTTGATGCTAGAAACTGATGTAATTCAATCGCATCATCCGGCGCATCACCTTCACCATGGGTGCTGACCACCAGCAAGAGCACCGTTTCTTGCTTCAGTTGACGGACA
>JBOFUF010000353.1:0-2431 GCA_051652445.1 Shewanella sp. | reverse complement strand
TGCCACTGGCGCGGATATTTTGCTCGGTAACACTTTCCATTTATGGTTGCGCCCAGGCGAAGAGATCATGCGTAAGCACGGTGACTTGCATGACTTTATGAACTGGCAGCGTCCTATTTTAACGGACTCGGGCGGTTTCCAAGTGTTTAGTCTTGGCGATATCCGTAAGATCACCGAAGAAGGTGTGCATTTCCGTTCGCCCATTAATGGTGAAAAAATCTTCTTAGATCCTGAAAAATCAATGCAAATTCAAGATGCATTGGGCAGTGATGTGGTGATGATTTTTGACGAGTGCACCCCTTATCCCGCCACAGAAGATGAAGCGCGTAAGTCAATGCAGATGTCGCTGCGTTGGGCGAAACGTTCGCGTGATGAATTTGACCGCTTAGAAAATCCTAACTCCCTGTTTGGTATTATTCAGGGCGGAGTGTATGAAGATTTACGCGACGAAAGCTTGAACGGCTTAGTTGATATTGGTTTTGACGGTTATGCCGTCGGTGGTTTGGCCGTAGGCGAGCCTAAAGCAGATATGCATCGTATTCTTGAGCATATTTGCCCGCAAATTCCGGCAGACAAACCTCGTTATCTGATGGGGGTCGGTAAACCAGAGGATTTAGTTGAAGGCGTGCGTCGTGGTGTTGACATGTTTGACTGTGTGATGCCAACTCGCAATGCTCGCAATGGTCATCTGTTTACCAGTGAAGGGGTGATCAAAATACGCAATGCGCGTCATCGCGATGACACGTCACCACTGGATACTAAGTGTGATTGTTATACCTGTAAAAATTATTCACGGGCGTATCTTTACCATTTAGATCGTTGTAATGAGATTCTGGGTGCGCGTTTAAACACCATTCACAACTTGAGATACTATCAAATGTTAATGGCGGGTTTGCGCGGCGCGATTGAGACAGGTACATTAGACGCCTTTGTCGCGGACTTCTATACCAGTCAAGGTCGTGAAGTACCAGGATTAGTTGATTAAGTTAATTTTTACTAATAAAAAGAGAGAACTATGTTTATTTCAAATGCATATGCAAGCGCAGCTGGTGCACCTCAAAGTGGCGGCACAATGGAACTGATTTTCATGCTGGCGATTTTTGGCCTGATTTTCTATTTCATGATTTTTCGTCCGCAATCCAAACGCGTTAAAGAGCACAAAAACCTAATGTCTTCAATAGGCAAAGGCGATGAAGTGCTGACCAGCGGTGGCATTTTAGGCAAGATTGCAAAAATCAGCGCCGAAAGCGATTACGTGTTACTGAGCTTGAACGACACCACTCAAATCACGATCAAAAAAGACTATATTGCTGCTGTATTGCCTAAGGGCTCTATCCAGTCGCTGTAAGCCATTATTTAGTCTTTGCAAGCCAAGAGGGCTCAGGCGTGTTAAATAAATACCCAATGTGGAAAAACATTATGGTGATGCTGGTCGTCGCTATAGGTTGTTTCTATGCCGTACCAAACCTATACGGTGAAGATCATGCGGTGCAAGTAGTGGCGACTCGAGGTGCTGAAGTTACGGTATCTACCCAAGCCAGTGTCAACGAGCTGTTAGCCAGTAAAGGCATTGCGGTAAAGCGCTCTGAGCTTGAAAAAGGTCAGTTGTTGGTCCGCGTGCAAAATGCGGAACAACAGCTACTGGCGAAAGAAGCGATTGCAGAAAGTCTGGGTGACAAATTTACTGTGGCACTCAACTTAGCCCCTGCGACACCGCAGTGGCTAGAATCCATGGGCGGCAGCCCAATGAAACTCGGTCTTGACCTTCGCGGTGGTGTGCATTTCTTAATGGAAGTGGACATGGGCGAAGCTATTCGCAAGATGGAAGAAGCCAAAGTTGCCGATTTTCGCACCCAATTACGAGAAGACAAAATTCGTTATGCGGGAATTCGCGTTAATGCGACCGGGATCGAAATTAAATTTCGCGATGCCGAAAGTGTTGCAAGTGCGGAAAAGGCACTGAAAGCTCGCGGTGCCGATATGGTGTTTAGTGATGCAAGCCGCGGTGAAAATTTCGCTCTGCAAGCGGTGATGAGCGAAACCTATCTTAAACAGATAAAAGAAGAAGCGCTGCAACAAAACATTACCACCATTCGTAACCGTGTGAATGAACTTGGCGTTTCTGAACCCGTAGTGCAACGTCAAGGCGCTGAGCGCATCATCGTTGAGTTGCCAGGTGTGCAGGATACCGCTCGCGCGAAAGAAATCCTAGGGGCAACCGCATCGATTGAATTCCATATGGTGGATGACAAAGCCGATCCTAATGCCGCGCAGTCAGGTCGCCTTTCAGCAGGTTCTGAAGTGTATCAGCGCCGTGAAGGCGGTACTGTGGTACTGAAAAAAGAAGTGATGCTGACCGGTGATCATATCACGGGGGCACAGCCTAGCTTTGACGAGTATAGCCGTCCTCAAGTGAGTATTAACCTCGATG
>JBOFUF010000352.1:0-2490 GCA_051652445.1 Shewanella sp. | reverse complement strand
TATTACGCCCCCGATGATGGCTCCACAGTGATCCTGCTGAAAAAGGACTTACCTATCCCACTGGATGAATTAAAAGATAACATCCGTAGCGGTTTCCCTAAGTACTCGATGGCTAAACCCCAATTTGGCTGGGGTGATGATAACTCTGGCGTGCGCGTGACACTCACGGGTCGCTCAACCTCTGAGCTGATTAACTTAAGTGAACAAGTACTCCCTTTGTTGCAAAATATCAAAGGATTGCAAGATGTTCGCTCGGAAGTTAACGGCGCTCAGCAAGAAGTGATTATCCGTATCGACAGGCAAATGGCGGCGCGGTTAGATTTAAAACTCAATGAAATTGCCTCCAGTATCTCAATGGCACTTCGAGGTTCACCGCTGCGCTCGTTTCGCCACGATCCTAATGGTGAGTTGCGTATCGAAATGGCCTACGAGAAAGACTGGCAAAAATCACTGGATAAACTCAAACAGTTACCGATTGTGCGCCTCGACCAAAGGGTGTACAGCTTAGACAATCTGGCGAAGATTGAGATCCAACCTCGCTTCGATACCATCAAACACTTTAATCGCCAAACGGCTTTGTCGATTGGCGCAAACTTAGAAAACCTCACCACAGAAGAGGCGCAAACTAAGATCAAGCAAGTGATGGAAAATATCCACTTCCCCGATGGTTACGACTATTCACTGCGTGGTGGCTTTGAGCGCCAAGATAAAGATCAAACTGTGATGATCACCAATATGCTATTGGCAGTGGCGATGATTTATATCGTCATGGCGGCACTGTTTGAATCGCTGTTGTTACCGACGGCCATTATCACTTCGATCCTCTTCTCTATCACAGGTGTATTCTGGGCGCTCTTTATTACAGGTACCCCTATTTCTGTGATGGCTATGATAGGTATCTTGATTTTAATGGGGGTTGTGGTGAACAACGGTATCGTACTGGTGGACCAAATCAATCAGATGACGCCGGATCTCGACAAATTGTCCGCCACCATTGGGGAAGTGTGTATCACCCGTTTACGGCCAGTGTTAATGACAGTAGGTACAACAGTACTGGGATTAGTCCCACTGGCGATGGGTGATACCCAAATCGGTGGCGGCGGCCCGCCATATTACCCCATGGCAATCGCCATTATTGGTGGCTTATCGTTCTCGACGGTGACGAGCTTGTACTTAGTCCCCCTGTGCTATCAAGCCTTGTATCGAATGCGCCATCGTGCCGCCATACGTTTAGGCCAAGCCGATCACTTTGCCAAAAAGCTGTTACCTTGGACGGTTTAGTTGTCTTGGCTAGCTGATGCTGTTGAACAGTTCAGCTCGCTCACGCAACTTTCCAAACCATTGAATTTAAATTAAAAAGGCTACTGATCAGCCTTTTTAATTTAACGAGTGACGCGCTATACTTCTACTGCGATAACACTCGAAATCGGATCATAAACAATTGTTCAAGACCGGGGTAAATCTCGGCAATTACAGCGCGTAACTGCGGCAAAGTCATATTTTCTTGCTGAGCATGAGTGTCAGTGAGCTCAGTTAACCTCACTGGCGTAACCGCCATAATATTAATATCACAAAACCAACGGTCGGTTTCGAAGGTTGAAACGGGCAGCGTTTGCCCTACCGCTACATGGGATTCCGTTTCATCACGCAGTGTAATGGTTTTAGCGCCCGTTAAAATATCGTGCTCAAAGCGCTCAAAAAAAGTAATTTTAGTGAGTAACACAGCTCTTCCTCGGCTCAGTTTCTGAGCAATAAACATGACATGAGAGTCAAGAATCCTTGGCAATATAATGGCTTTTAACGCGCACTAACAGTTACATCGCAAAATACTTATTTCTTTTGCGGCAAACACCGCGCCTATTTTTCGAGTTAAATATTTTATCGTCTTGCTACAGACAAAACTCACGTTCACCGAGTAGTGGTTTTTTTCGACAAAATTCAGCAAAACATGGTCAGCTCGCTCAGATTGAGTTAGAATCCGCCCTCAATTGAGCCCTTGGCCTCATAGTCCTGCGCGTAGCGGGTGCGAAACGAAATTAGAGACGTCATGAACAAGAAACAAAAGATCATCAAGAAAATAGCTAAACGCGCCAAGGCCAGACTGAATAAAGTCGATCCTGTGACTATCGGCTCGCCTGCAAAATCAGGTTACATCTCTAAGGCAGACCGCGCAAAAATGGCGGTATCAGAAGCCATGACGCCACAAGTCGAAGGCCAACCAGAGACCGAATAAGTCGGTGTTGAGGCGTATTGCTTTCTGGTTAGCCTCGCTAAATGAAATACTGACATCGATTAAAATTAACATGCCACAAGCCATCTTGTGGCATTTTAATTTGAGCTCATGTAAGTCGGCGCCGCGAGTGTGCTGTGTTTTAGGCTAAATAAGACATGATCAGTACATACACAGTACAACACTGAATCGCCCGCGTTAAACGCTCGCGCACTCGGTCAAACTGACCCGCACCAAAATGTTGCCCTACTATCGGCCCA
>JBOFUF010000351.1:0-22997 GCA_051652445.1 Shewanella sp. | reverse complement strand
ATGCAGGATTCAGCGGGAGTTTAACGCACTTTAGGCAAGGCGGTTATTTGCAGACCTAGCGGGCTAAGTTAAAAATAACCAACACAGCATAAAGTGCGTTAAAACCCGCCGGGACGGAGCGCCTAGGGCACTCCACTTCGGTGTTGCATCAATTTAAAAGGTGGCCGACATTCTGTCATTGATGCGCCTCGAATTGAAGCACCCTAGGCGCTCTGAAACTCGTATCTTCAGGTTGCTTGGGTATATACCCCAGAAAAACAAAAAGTCGCTGCAAGCAGCGACTTTTTTACTTCAGTAATACGATTACTTCAAAACAGGTTGTTTTGTCGTAGTCGTCACGATAGCTTCGATGCGACGGTTCTTAGCGTGAGCTTCTTTAGAATCACCAGCAACGATTGGCAAAGTTACACCGTAACCTTTAGATGTTACGCGGCTTTGAGTAATGCTGTACTTGTCTACCAGAATCTTGGCAACGGCGTTAGCGCGTTTGTCAGACAATTCCATGTTGTATTCTGATTTGCCTACGTTTGAGGCGTGACCAGCAATTTCAACTGTGAATTCTGGGTTCTTATTCAAGTAGTCAGCCAGTCTTTCGATGTCTTTGTAGTAAACATTTTTAACTACAGCAGAATCGTTAGCAAACTGAATTGAACCTACATCTTCTTTATTTTTGACGTTTTCATACATAGTACAGCCAACAGAGTCAACTTTGTGCGTTGCTGGTGTTGCTGGACACTGATCTTTGTCGTCATAAACGCCATCGTTGTCTGAGTCAACTGGATCTGCAGCGATTACGGCTGCAACTGGAGCAACAACTGCTGGAGAACCAAAACGATAGCTTAATTCTAAGCCCCAATAGTTGCTATCAGCATCAACTGGAACGACGGCATCGGAATTGGCTTTGTCATCTAAGCCTTCATAACGGCGATATTTAGCTTGTAACTTCAAGTTGTCAGTGAAGTTGTAGCCAACACCAGCACCCAAGTAAGGTGCAAAGTCGGATTCACTGTAAGAACTGCGTGCGCCATTGACGTTTACTTGATCGTTTTCAAGGCTGTAATACATAGCACCGGCTTCAGCTGATAGGCTCCAGCGGTTACCAAGTGGCAATACACCGACCAAACCAAGAGTTGCCCCTTTGACGCCAGCATCATTGCTGATACCTGCATAGTCCCAATCAGCATTACCTAGATCACGGAAGCCGATTTCAGCACCGAAGTAATCATTAAACATGTAGCCTGCGAATACATCCCAAGCATATGGATCATCTTGGCCATTCTGGGTTGCTACGTGTTCATAGTCATTAACACCTAAACCTGCGCCAACATACCAAGGAGTTAGATCCTGAGCTGCGCTGGCTGCTAGTGGAAGCATTGATGCAAGTAAAGCTAGTTTTAATGTGTTCTTCATCATGTTATTTAAGTCCATTGATTATGATTCTCCACCAATATGCCTTGCAGAGTTGTGCAAAACATTGCCGACACTTAGTGTGGGGATCCTTAGATATTGTAGCCAGCGGTTAATTATCACTTGGTTTGTTAACTTTTTCCAGTATTAAGATTGTTAGATTTAAGGTCGCCTATTTTGTGAACAGTATTTTATGCCCCAAAGGCACGCCAAAGAATGCCTTTAAAATACAATCGTCTGTTAGTTAAATGATTCTTTTGTCGCGTCCATACCCCGTTTTCGATTTCAATTGGGTCTACACCATGTGCCTTAATATAGTTGCGGTGTTCAACTCATCTTTGCAGCATATCAGTGGTCATGGAAACGTGCATGCATTCGTCAATAACGCCCTGTTGCAACAGCTTGTATGCCATATCATTTCACTAAATGATAACGTGATGTTCCATTGCGAACACCCATTTCAAATGGCGTAGTTGTTGAGCCTTCTTCCTCATCAGGGCCGGAGCGTTCTTTGTTAAAAGATTCTAACATTTGCCAGAAATCAATAATTCGCGGTACTCATCACTCAGAGATGCGCGGTGAATTTTAAGCTGACACAGAATTTTGAACGCCCTCCCTCTAGTTTTTTCAAAAATGTGTCCTGTATCCAAATTTTGAAAGTGGTTTTTGTTGTTAGTAATGCTATTTTGATTCGTTTTCTTTGTTAATCAATTGTTTGCTAGTGACTTGGTTCATGCTGGGGTATGTGGTGTTTGTGACGTTTAAGTGTGTAAGCGCGAACTTGATCACATGAGTAATTTCAAATAGTGTGCTACTTTGCTGCGTTGTATTCGGTAGTGGTGATGTTATAAATTCACCGTAGGATAATTTGATAAAATAAATCTACCGAATTTCTTACCTTTAACTTGGAAGGATTCATTCACCACAGATGTTGTACTTTTAATGATCATTTAGAGACGCATTTGCTACGGGAAGAAGTAAAATAATATGTTAGAAACCATAGTTAATTTTTTGAATGCGCTACTTTGGGGTAAGTTGTTGGTATATGGTCTAGTAGGCGCGGGTCTCTATTTCACCATTAGACTTGCCTTTATCCAGATAACCTGTTTTAAGCATTCTATTAAAGTGATGGGCATGAGTCGCCAAGGTTGCGATAGCGGTCTTTCTTCATTTCAAGTCTTTTGCACCAGTATGGCGGCCCGTGTCGGTGCTGGTAATATGGCTGGTGTGGCCGTAGCGATTGGTGCGGCAGGTCCTGGTGCAGTATTTTGGATGTGGCTTATCGCTATTTTAGGCATGGCGACAGCCATGGTTGAATCAACGTTAGCGCAGGTTTATAAAGTTCGAGATCATAATGGTCAGTTTCGCGGTGGTCCATCCTATTACATGGAAAAAGGATTGGGGCAGCGATGGATGGGTATTCTGTTCGCTGTCTTTTTGATCATTGCATTTGGCTTAGTATTCAATGCAGTACAAGCCAATACCATTGCGGGTGCTATGACGCAAGTGTTTGGCTTTAATCCTACTTATGTAGGAATAGGACTCGTGATTGCCAGTGGTTTTGTGATCGTCGGTGGTTTGCGTAAAGTTGCGCGAGTCTCTGAATTTATTGTCCCTATCATGGCATTAGCTTATATACTTGTCGCTTTCATTATCGTTATTTTCAACTTAGAACAACTGCCTGCAATTATTAGCCTCATTGTGAAGAGTGCTTTTGGGTGGCAGGAGGCTGCTGCTGGTGGTGTGGCATACACGGTAGCACAGGCTATGCAGGCGGGTATTGCCCGTGGACTCTTCTCGAATGAGGCGGGTATGGGTAGCGCAGCGAATGTTGCTGCCAGTGCATCGCCCAACCCGAACCATCCCGCATCTCAAGGCTTTGTGCAGATGATGGGCGTGTTTACGGATACTATCGTTATCTGTACTGCCACCGCAGCGATTATCCTGTTATCAGGGGATGTTGGCTCGAGTGACGATGGCATTCGATTAACCATTAATGCCATGTCTACCCATGTTGGTGACTGGGGTGGTGCGTTTATTGCGGTGGCGATTTTCTTATTCTGCTTCACATCCATTATAGCCAATTACTCATACGCAGAAACAAACGTAATGTTTTTAATGGGAAATAGCACCAAAGTACTCCCTTTGTTTCGTTTATGCGTACTGGGCATGGTGATGTTTGGAGCCGTGGCTAAGATAACCTTAGTTTGGAACCTGGCTGATGTGTCGATGGGATTGATGGCGACGGTAAATATTGTCGCCCTCTTATTGTTGTCAGGCTTGGCCATTCGCGTCATCAATGATTATCGTGAACAGGTCAAAGCAGGTAAAATGCCAGAGTTTGACCGCAGTAAGTTCCCTGAATTGTTGGATCAACTCGATGATGACATTTGGCAGGATGCCAGTCTCATAGCAGTTAAAAAGCGTTAGTGAATTGAGGTGATTGACGGTCGGTATTACTGATTGTTGCAATCGAAAAGACCACGCCGTTAAAGCGTGGTTTTTTTATGCTCGTTCAGTATCATAGGTATGTCATTTTGTTTCTGTTGGGAGTTTTTGATGTTGATATTGGTTTCGCCGGCGAAGACCTTAGATTTTGAGCAACCGCCACTGACGCAGGTACATTCACAGCCTGATTTTTTAGCGTATAGTCAGGAGTTGATCCAAGTCTGTCGGCAATTGACCCCTTCAGAGATCGCGACTTTGATGAAGGTGAGCGATAAAATCGCGGGTTTAAATGCGGCCCGTTTTGGTCAGTGGCAACCTGATTTTAGTTTAGAAAATGCAAAACAAGCCATTTTTGCGTTTAGAGGTGATGTGTATACCGGCTTTGATGCCGATACATTGGATGAGGATGAAATCGCACAGACTCAGTCACAATTGCGTATTTTATCGGGGCTTTACGGTTTGCTCAGGCCGCTGGATTTAATTATGCCTTATCGTTTAGAAATGGGTACAACACTTTCTAATTCCAAAGGTAAAAATCTATATGAATTTTGGGGTGATACATTAACGCAAGCAGTAAATGAAGCACTTGCAGAAAATGGAAGCGATATTGTCGTCAATCTTGCTTCTAATGAATATTTCAAAGCGATAAAACATAAAAAACTGCAAGGACAATTAATTTCACCCGTATTTAAAGATTATAAAAATGGTCAATACAAAGTAATCAGTTTTTTTGCTAAACGTGCTAGGGGGCTGATGGCGAGATATCTCATTACGAAGAAAGTGAATGTTTTAGATGAGTTAAAAGCATTTAATGATGCTGGTTATTACTACAGTGAAGAGCAGAGTTCACCAGCAAATCCAACATTTTTACGAGAAGAACAATAGCAATATTTTGGTAGAATATTCATTAATAGAGAGCAGCCAAGGCGGCTCTATCTAAGTTGTCATTCAGAGTATGATGGTAAGCCAAGTCATTGCAGCCAGTTCGCCTCAATGATGCCTAAGGCCTACAACGAGATATATTAGGGGGTGATTCCCCAAGTCAGCCCCTAAGCGCCATAGGACTGAGTGCTTTTTGCGCCTCTGCCATTGAACTTTCATTGGCCTGAGTCTCAGTATGATAAATTCTGCCATCCCCAAAATCAGACTCAGCAGCTATGTCGTGTTGTGGCACTCCGTTTTATGGTCCTCTACCTATATATTTGACGGCCAACGAGGCTAACCGTTTCAGTGGTTACCTCGGTAATGACATGACGGTAAGTATTAAAGCCGTGTTTTTGGCAGCATATGCATCGCTAGCAAGAGGCAATCATCGCGTTTGAGCAATAAATCGGCCCCTGAATTTGGCATGCCCTCCAGCGATGTTGAGGGCGCCAACTTGATCGAGCATCACGCCAGTAGTGTCATACGGTATATTGCTGGTACCGATAGCGCTAATCACCATAGCAATCACATTTTTTACACTGCCCGCAAGTCTTGAGCTGACTTCAGCCCTAAAGGGTTGATTAAGTCATCGCTTAATTGAGGAGGTAAGGCTGTTTGATGCAATTGAATGACTTCATTATAGGCTACCTCTACTTGGCTTTGATATGCACTTAAACTCCCGATTAAAAGATTCAGAAGTCGTGTTGTTTGATAGGGGGTCATTAGGTTTTCTTTATTTTTATTAAGCATGTCCCATTTTTAAAAACAATCTAGCAAAAAGTGTGCTTTATGTCCCGACTATATCCGTAAGGCAAAGCTATATTAGCGCAAGGTTAGTTTTAGGAGAGAAAGTGCGTAATGAATATTGAATTGATGCAGGAGCGAGCTGATCATGCGGTAGTGCTATTAAAAGCACTTGCAAACGAGCGCCGTTTATTCATTCTGTGTTATTTATTGAATGAAGGTGAAATGTGCGTTGGCGAAATGAATAAAAAATTAGGCTTAAGTCAATCGGCTCTATCGCAACATCTTGCTTGGTTGCGCAAAGATAATTTAGTCACCACCCGCAAAGAAGCGCAAACGGTATTTTATTCGCTGAAAAGTACAGAAGTTCGGGAGATGATCCATCTATTGAATAACATTTATAGTCATTAATCGTGTTTTTCAGATATAAAAAAACCGGCAATTGCCGGTTTTTTTCATTTGCTATTTTATAGATTAAGCAGCGATTGCTTTGATCTTAGCGTTCAAACGAGCCTTTTGACGAGCAGCCTTATTCTTATGAATAAGACCTTTAGTCGCCAAACGGTCAACGATTGGTTGTGCAACAGCAAAAGCTTCTGTTGCAGTTTTGTGATCGCCTGCTTTAATTGCAGCGATTACTTTTTTAACGTATGTACGTAACATTGAGCGACGGCTGGCGTTATGCTGACGACGCTTTTCAGACTGAAGCGCGCGCTTCTTTGCAGACTTGCTATTAGCCAAGGTGCAACTCCTAAAAACTGGATTTGATACTTTTAAAGGCCGAGGAATATGCCTGCATTTAGTCACTTTGTCAATGACTATGATTGAATATTCATCATAAAGATAAATTAATCCAACCTGCCTTGGCTATCTTCGACCCAACTCGTGTAATATGTGGCGCAATTCTAGCAGCTATTACTGCAGTGTGACAGAGCCTGAATCGATTTTTTGAGCTGTATCACCTAATCAATTCAATATGGGTCTGGGGGACGTTTGAGTAGAAAATTATTAAAATCTGGCATGATTGTTAGTGCTATGACATTGATATCACGTGTGTTAGGTCTAGTTAGGGACGTGGTAGTTGCTAACTTGATGGGGGCAGGGACAAGTGCAGATGTGTTTTTCTTTGCCAATAAAATTCCTAACTTTTTACGCCGTTTGTTTGCTGAGGGGGCTTTTGCGCAGGCGTTTGTGCCTGTTTTAACCGAGTACCAAGAGAAACATACCGCAGAAGAGACCCGTGATTTGCTAAGCAAAGTCGCTGGCACATTAGGGTTGCTAGTGACGATTGTGACTCTTTTGGGGGTGATTGCCTCTCCTGTCTTATCAGCCTTATTCGGTGGTGGTTGGTTTATTGCTTGGCTTAACAATGAGCCTGATGGTGCTAAATTTGAACTTGCCACCGTCTTACTTAAGATTACCTTTCCCTATCTGTGGTTTATCACTTTTACTGCATTGGCGGGGTCTATTTTAAATACCCGAGGTCGTTTTGCTGTTTCGGCGTTTACCCCCGTGTTTCTTAATGTGGCGATTATTACTGCAGCGATATTTTATGCTCCAACCTCTACTCAACCAGAAATCAGCCTTGCTTGGGGTGTTTTTTGTGGAGGGTTAATTCAGTTCTTATTTCAAATTCCCTTTTTGTTGCGAGAGAAAGTACTTGTTAAGCCTTCTTGGGGTTGGCATCACCCCGGTGTGGTTAAAATCAGAACCTTAATGATCCCCGCGCTGTTTGGCGTGTCTGTTTCACAGATTAATTTGTTATTTGATACTTTTATCGCCAGTTTTTTGATGACGGGCTCAATAAGTTGGCTCTATTATGCCGATCGTTTGTTGGAGTTCCCTTTAGGATTGTTTGGGATCGCTATTGCTACCGTTATTTTACCAGCGTTGTCACGAAACCATGTTAATGCCGAAGGTGCGGGTTTTGGTAAGACAATGGACTGGGGGGTGAAAGCGATTCTGTTGCTCGGTCTACCAGCGATGATGGGTTTGATTGTGTTGGCAAAACCTATGTTGATGGTGCTGTTTATGCGCGGAGCTTTTTCGATGCATGACGTCGAAATGGCTTCCTATGGTTTGATGGCTTATGGCAGTGGCTTGCTGAGTTTTATGCTGATCAAGGTGCTCGCTCCTGGCTATTATTCTCGTCAAGATACCAAAACACCCGTGCGCTATGGCATTATCGCTATGCTCACCAACATGGTTTTTAACTTGTTGTTTGCTATTCCTTTTGGATATGTTGGATTGGCGATTGCGACGTCGATGTCTGCATTGTTAAACGCGACATTACTCTACCGAGGCTTACATTTGGCCGGCGTTTATCGCGTATCGAGAGCGACTATGGTGTTTTTTGCTAAAGCCGTGGTCTCTACCGCCTTGATGGTGGTAGTCTTATATTACTTTTTACCCTCACAAAAAATTTGGTTAGATTGGCATTTACTTGAGCGTGCAAAAGCGTTGCTAGGTTTGATTTTAGCCGGTGCAGTTAGTTATTTATTGGGGCTGCTTTTGCTTGGAATTCGCCCTTGGTCAATGAAACGGGGAGTTTGATTGCTGATTCTCATCGTGAGCTGTTATATAATCAGCCGATTTGCGTTTGGCAGTTATCTAAAGTTATGGAATTAATCCGCGGTATACATAACATTTTGTCATCCCACCACGGGTGTGTATTGACTATCGGTAATTTTGATGGCGTCCATCGTGGTCATGCACAAGTGATCGCGAACTTAGTGCTGAAGGCGAAGCAATTATCGCTTCCATCGACTTTGATGACGTTTGAACCTCTGCCACAGGAATTGTTTCGTGGTGACAATGCGCCAGCCCGCTTAAGCTTGTTACGTGATAAAGTTTTGTTACTCGATGAACTTGGGGTTGAACGGTTAGTCTGTGTTAACTTTAATCGCACTTTTGCGAATCAACCCGCAGAGCATTTTATTGAAGAATTGTTAGTCTGCAAACTCGGCGTTAAATACCTCGTTGTCGGTGATGATTTTTGTTTTGGTCAAGGCCGCAAGGGTAATTTTGAGATGCTAGTGCAGGCGGGTATTCAATATGGTTTTACTGTAGTCAGTACCCAAAGTTTTATGCTGGGCTCGCAAAGAGTGAGCTCAACTGCAGTGCGTGAACAATTAGTGAAGGGCAATTTTGAGCAAGTGAGACGCTTGCTCGGTCATCCTTTTATTTTGAGTGGGCGTGTTGCGCATGGGCAAAAAATTGGCCGCACAATTGGTTTTCCCACCGCCAATATTGCTTTAAAGCGTAATGTTGTGCCGGTACGCGGTGTGTTTGCGGTCAAATGTTATTGGGATAATAGCGATATTTATGAGGGCGTAGCTAATATTGGCTTTCGTCCGACAGTGAGCGGTCAAGTGTGTCAGCTCGAGGTGCATCTTTTTGATTTTGAAGGTGACATTTACGGCAAACATGTTGAAGTCGAGTTGGTGGCTAAACTCCGAGATGAGCAACCTTTTGACTCATTGGATGCGCTGAAAAAACAGATTTTAAATGATGCAAATGAAGCCAGAGCTTTATTTGGTAATGATGCAGGCTGAAATTTATCAGTTTAATTAACGGTATAGGATCAATGAGCGACTATAAATTTACTTTGAATTTGCCGGAAACAGAGTTTCCGATGCGTGGTAATTTGGCAAATCGTGAGCCAGAGATGTTAGATCGCTGGACAAAAGACGGTTTGTATCAACAGATCCGTGATAGCCGAATTGGCCGTACTCCCTTCATTTTGCATGACGGCCCACCGTATGCGAATGGCAGTATTCATATTGGTCACTCCGTTAATAAAATCCTAAAGGACATTATTATTAAGTCAAAAACCATGTCTGGTTTTGACGCACCTTATGTACCTGGTTGGGATTGTCACGGTTTACCTATTGAGCTGAAAGTTGAGCAAAAAGTGGGTAAGCCTGGCCAAAAAATCTCTGCGGCAGAATTTCGCGAAGAATGCCGTAAATACGCCGCTGAGCAAGTTAATGGTCAACGTGAAGACTTTATCCGTTTAGGCGTATTGGGCGACTGGCAAAATCCGTACTTAACGATGGATTTTTCGACTGAAGCCAATATTGTGCGTTCTTTATCGAAAGTGATTGAGAGTGGTCACTTGCATAAAGGCGTCAAACCTGTGCATTGGTGTACTGACTGTGGCTCAGCCTTAGCCGAAGCCGAAGTCGAATACGAAGACAAGACATCACCGGCGATTGACGTGGCGTTTGTCGCCGCTGATAGCAAAGCCGTCGCGGCTAAGTTTGGGGTAAGCGATTACTCACATCCTGTCTCTATGGTAATTTGGACGACCACACCATGGACGCTACCCGCGAACCGCGCTTTGTCTTTGAGCCCTGAGCTGGATTACTGCTTAGTTGAATTTGAAAAAGACGGTGTGACGCAAGCGTTGATTTTAGCTGAAGTGTTAGTTGAATCTTGCCTGACGCGCTATAACGTCGAAAGCCATATTGTGCTTGGCAGTGCCAAAGGCCTTGCCCTTGAGCTTATTCGCTTTAGTCACCCATTCTTAGATTTTGACGTGCCGGCAATTTTAGGCGATCACGTCACCACTGATGCGGGTACCGGTATTGTCCATACGGCCCCAGGTCATGGTCAAGACGACTTTGTTGCTGGACAGAAGTACGGTTTAGAAGTTGCAAACCCTGTTGGCGACAACGGGGTATACAAGCCTGATACTGAGTATTTTGCTGGGCAACATGTTTTTAAAGCCAACGATAACGTCGTCGCTTTACTGAGAGAAAAGGGCGCCTTGCTCAATCACGTGGCTTACCGTCATAGCTACCCACATTGCTGGCGCCATAAAACACCCATTATCTTTCGCGCGACGCCGCAGTGGTTTATCTCTATGGATAACCAAGGCCTGCGTACGCAAGCACTAAAAGAAATCGAACAGACTCAATGGATCCCTGATTGGGGTCAGAGTCGTATCGAAAAAATGGTTGAAAACCGGCCTGACTGGTGTATCTCACGCCAACGAACTTGGGGTGTACCTATCACCTTGTTTGTGAATCGTGAAACCGAAGAATTACACCCAGATAGCGTATCGCTAATGGAGCGAGTGGCGAACCGTATTGAACAGCAAGGTATTCAAGCGTGGTGGGATCTTGATGCCGCGGAGTTATTGGGTGATGAAGCGGAACAATACCGCAAAGTGACTGATACCTTAGACGTTTGGTTTGACTCGGGTTCAACCTTCTCTTCCGTCGTTGCGGCGCGTCCTGAATTCCAAGGGCATGGGGTTGATTTATATCTTGAAGGTAGCGATCAGCATCGCGGCTGGTTTATGTCATCTTTAATGATTTCAACCGCGATGAATGGCAAAGCTCCTTATAAACAAGTGCTTACCCATGGTTTCACCGTTGATGGTAAAGGCCGTAAGATGTCAAAATCTATCGGTAACGTGATTGCACCACAAACGGTAACCAATAAGTTAGGCGCTGATATTCTGCGTTTATGGGTAGCAGCGACAGATTACAGCGGTGAGATGACGGTTTCAGACGAAATCTTAAATCGCAGTGCGGACGCCTATCGTCGTATTCGTAACACTGCACGTTTCCTATTAGCCAACTTAAACGGCTTTGATCCTACTAAGGATTTAGTGGCCGTTGAAGATATGGTGGCATTGGATCGTTGGGTTGTGCGCCGTGCAGCTGCGTTGCAGCAAGAAATCATCGAAGCCTATGATCAGTATAACTTCCACCTAGTGACTCAAAAACTGATGCAGTTCTGCTCGGTTGAGTTAGGCAGTTTCTATCTCGATATCATCAAAGATCGCCAATATACGGCTAAGCAAGAAGGTCATGCGCGTCGTAGCTGTCAATCGGCGCTGTATTTGATTTCTGAGGCCATGGTGCGCTGGATCGCGCCAATACTCAGTTTCACTGCTGATGAAGTATGGCAATTATTACCCGGTGAGCGTGATGCCTATGTCTTTACTCAAGAATGGTATCAAGGCTTGAAATCTGTCACCTTAGCGACCGACCTGAGTGACGATTATTGGCAGCAACTGCTAACCGTGCGTAACGAAGTCAATAAAGTGATTGAACAAGCTCGCCGTGACAAACGTATCGGTGGTTCGTTAGAAGCAGAAGTGACTTTGTATGCTGATGCCGCTTTGACTGAGCAATTAACTCATATTGGTGATGAGCTGAGATTTGTGTTATTGACCTCTGAAGCCAAAGTCTTGCCTTTAGCCGATGCAACATTGGAAGCGGTTGAAACTGAGCTGGCATCACTCAAGTTAGTGGTCGCTTCAAGCACTGCGCAGAAATGTGAGCGTTGTTGGCATCACAGAGAAGAGGTTGGCACCGTTGAGGCCCACCCAACACTCTGTACTCGCTGCGTAACAAACATCGAAGGCGATGGCGAAGTTCGCCAGTTCGCATAAAGACTCAGGTAAAGGAAAGTTATGCCATTAACTTGGAATGACAGTGGCTTACGTTGGTATTGGGTAGCTGTATTGGTGTTTCTTGCCGATCAGCTATCTAAGCAATGGGTCTTAGCCAATTTTGATCTATATGAATCAGTGACATTATTACCCTTCTTTAATTTCACTTACGTTCGCAATTATGGTGCAGCCTTTAGTTTTTTAAGTGAAGCGGGAGGGTGGCAACGTTGGTTATTTACGGCTGTTGCCGTTGGGTTTAGCACAGTGCTGACAATATGGTTACGTAAGCAATCGGCATCACTCTGGAAACTCAATCTAGCTTACACCTTAGTGATCGGTGGTGCTTTAGGTAATCTAATCGATAGATTAATGCACGGTTTCGTGGTTGATTTTATCGATTTTTACTGGAATAAGAGCCATTATCCGGCATTCAATATTGCCGATGCCGCCATTTGTGTCGGTGCTGCGCTGATTATTTGGGATGCATTTACAAGCGATAAGAATGAAGTTGATAGCGCCGAAGGGGTTAAAAAGTGACTGTGACGCGTTCATTATTATGCCACATGAATATTGTGCTTGCTGATGGTTCAACCGCTGATAGCACCAAAGCGTCGGGTAAACCGGCTCGATTAAATGTGGGTGACGGTACCTTAAGTCCTGCATTTGAGGCGCAATTGGCAACGCTGGCTGAAGGTGATAAACACCGCTTTTCACTTGACGCGATTGATGCTTTTGGTGAATCGAATCCTGATGCTATTCACTATCTAGACCGAAGCCGTTTTCCGGCAGACATGAGTTTAGAAGCGGGTGTGATTGTCAGTTTTGCCGGCCCTGGTGGTAGCGAGATCCCGGGTATTGTCCGTGATGTGGCGGGAGACTCCGTCACAGTCGATCTTAATCATCCTCTTGCTGGCCACAACATTACATTTGAACTGGACGTAGTAAAGGTACTTTAAGATGAAGCGCGATCCTACCAGCCCAAATTTGAATATTATGCTCGCTAACCCGCGCGGTTTTTGCGCGGGGGTTGATCGGGCAATCAGTATCGTCGAGCGGGCGCTGGAGTTATTTCCAGCGCCGATTTATGTTCGTCACGAAGTCGTGCATAACCGCTATGTCGTGCAAAATCTGAAGGACCGTGGCGCTGTTTTTGTCGAAGAGTTAGATCAAGTGCCTGATAATAATATTGTTATCTTCAGCGCCCATGGTGTATCTCAGACGGTCAGAAAAGAAGCTAAGGCGCGAGGGCTGAGAGTTTTTGATGCGACTTGTCCCTTAGTCACCAAGGTACATCTGCAAGTGACGCGTGCCAGCCGTAAAGGTATCGAGTGTATCTTGATTGGCCATCAAGGGCATCCAGAAGTCGAAGGCACAATGGGGCAGTACGATAATCCTAATGGTGGGGTTTATCTTATTGAATCTCCTGCTGATGTGGCTATTCTCGAGGTTAGAGACCCAAACAATCTCTGTTTTGTGACGCAAACAACCTTATCAGTAGACGATACGTTAGACATTATTGTTGCCTTACAAAAACGCTTTCCCTCAATTGAAGGGCCGCGTAAGGATGATATTTGTTATGCGACGCAAAATCGTCAGGATGCGGTACGTAACTTGTCTGCCGATGTGGATTTATTGATTGTTGTCGGTTCAAAAAACAGCTCTAACTCTAATCGGTTACGCGAGCTAGCATTAAAAACAGGAACCCAATCCTATCTAGTCGATACTGCTGACGATGTTGAATCGAGTTGGTTTGATCATGTTTCGCGTGTGGCGGTGACTGCAGGCGCTTCTGCACCAGAGGTACTCGTTCAACAAGTTGTCCAAGCGATAGCTAAACTCGCCCCTAGCGTGGTGACCGAAGTTGAAGGGCGTAAAGAAGATACTGTCTTTGCTGTGCCAGCCGAATTACGTTAAACCTATATGATGTTAACTAAATAGATAAAAAAGAGGCTGATGCCTCTTTTTTTATTACTTTAAATTCATTTAATGCATAACAACGCTCACACTTATGCACTATTTTTACTAGCTACTTACACTGTACTCATCTATTATTAACTAATATTTTTATTGTAAGTCTAAGATTTTTAAAGGGTAAATAGCTGAAAAGCTTGTCAAAAATATGACTAAATGTGAAGGTTTGACGCAAAGTGAATGTCAACAAGGCTTCTCGTTAATTGAAGTACTGGTCGCTTTAGTGATCCTGATGGTTGGCTTAATGGGTATTTTTAATCTGCATATCGTCGCCAAACGCGGCAGTTTTGAGTCATTTCAGCAAACCCAAGCTTCGTATTATGCCAACGATATCATCAATCGGATGAAGCTTAATCGAACGCTGCTCGCAGACTACGACAATGGCTCGCCTTATTCAGGGGTTCCTACCAAACCCAAGTTATGTGATGCAACAGCGCTTTGTACCCCAACAGAATTAGTCTCCGCAGATCTCTATGAATGGCACTCTGCGTTTTCGGGACAGCAGGAAGTCATCGGTACTAAGTTGGTGGGTGGCTTGGATTCAGCAACAGCATGCATTCAAGTAACGGGTAATGAAGTTTTAGTGGTGATGGTATGGCGTGGAATACGTAAAACGGCAATTGAGAGTTCGAAAATTGTAGATACTTCCGCTAAATGTGCTGCAGATAAGGAAAATCGCCGAATATTTTCCCTTAAAACGGTGATTATATAAATGAAAATAGCAATTATGGTTATAGCAAAGAAGAAACCGCAGTCTGGTATGTCGCTGGTTGAGCTGATGGTGGCTATGGTTATCGGGCTGTTTTTAACCGCTGGCGTGTTTACTATGTTCAATATGTCGTCCTCAAATGTCACCACCACCAGTCAGTTGAATCAATTACAAGAAAATGGCCGTATCGCCTTAGCGATATTGGAAAAAGATTTAAGTCAGCTGGCGTTTATGGGCGATATGACGGGCACGGATTTTATTGTTGGAACAAATACAAATGTTGAGGTTGCTGCCTTAACTTCTGATTGTGTTGGAGCTGGCTTAAATAATGCCACTTTACCTAATAATACCCCCGCCCATTTTCGGCGTCTTTGGGGTTATGAGCAGGGGGCAAGTAGCACAGTATTAACTTGTTTGGCTGATGTTAAAGCTGTTAACGCCCAAACCGATGTGTTGCAAATGAAACGATTGATTGGCCCACCAAATTCTACTCCATCTGGTAATAATATTTTTGTGGCAACCGATGCAAATCAAGCGGTATTTTTTACTCCACCAGTACCGGCATCAGCTACCGCTATGGTCAATGCTCGTTATTGGGAGTATCAGCATCATGTGTACTTTATTGCTGACGACACGGCAAAAATCCCGCTTTTACGGCGTAAAACCTTGACGGCCACGGGTATGAATAATGATGAACAATTGGTTGAGGGGATTGAAAACCTGCGGGTGTTATACGGTTTCGATAACGACGGTGATGGCACGCCTGACAGTTTTATGCCCGCTAACAGTGTGACTGATTTAATGTGGGATAATCAAGGCTTTCAGCGTCTGGTGGCACTTAAAGTGTACCTGTTAGTGCGCGCGATACAAGCTGACCGCAGTTACACAAACCAAACTCAATATACACTCGGTGATAAAACGCTCCCCGTTTTCAAGGATAATTTTCGCCGTAAAGTGATGTCAACCACAGTGGTGTTAGAAAACCCTGCGTTGATCCGCAATTAATGAGGTTTTTGATGAAAAAACAACAAGGCATAGTATTGTTTTTTGCGTTAATTGTACTGCTGTTGATGACCTTGATTGGCGTCGCGTTGGCGGTCAATTCCACCCAGTCTCTGCGAATGGCGGGGGCGGGCGCAGAGCGAATTGAAGCTAAAGCTATCGCGGATGGTGGTTTGCAACAAGTGATTAGCAATTATCAAGGGGCGCTTTTTGCTAACTTGAACGATAAGAAAACTGAAACTGAATTTAATGGAACTCAGCAACTAACACCTCTTCCCCTTACTGGGGTTAAGGACGTTGGGTGTCAGCGTACCGGAAGTGCAAGTGGTGCTAATTTAGTGAGTTGTCGGCGGGTTGAAATTAGCAGTACCCGCACATTTGGTCGTGATGATTTAGGGCAGCTCACTGTTGTGGTGGGTGTGGAACAAGAAGTGTTACCTTAATAGAGATCAATCATGAATAATTACATGTTAAATCGCTGGCTCGTTATTGCTTTTATTGCCCTAGCCACTGTCACGGCAGCAAGCCATGCCGACGATACCGAACTGTATTTGGTGGATTCAACCGTGAGAACCGGTAAACGCCCGCAAGTATTATTTATTTTTGATAATTCTGGCAGTATGTCTACCGTTGAAACAAACGCCGTCACCTCTTATTGCTCAGAGGCTGATAAACTTGCCAAACTTTGTAATTATTCTCCTGGATTTGACACTTTTTTAAATGGTTATTCTGGCTATATCAATGATAAGGGAACCTATTGGAATGCCGGCGGTATAGATAATACGAGTAATACGCCAACGCCAGACAACCCTACTGATGCGCGGCGCTTTTATCTGGATAATAATAACTGTAATACTGCAGCAGAAGCCTTGAAATCTAATGGGCGTTATACTGGCTATTTAAGAGAGTTTATTAATAGTAGGAATACTTGGGATGATCTCGCAAATAACAACGGCTTTAATCAAAATGCTATTATTGACTGCTATGAAGATATTCTTAATAGCGATGCAGCTAATCCGGGTAAACTAAAAGGAGATGCTTTTAAAGCTGGTTATCCAATTAATACTAATTCAATGTATACCAGTGGTACAACAGAGGTTGATAGGCAAGAAAGTCTAAAGACAACTCAGTTTGGTACAGGTCAACCGGTTACCTTATATACTGCGCATTATTTAGTTTGGCATAAATGGGTGACGACTACCACAGAGGGGGCGCAAAGTGGAGGCACGGGGAGTCGACTTGAGGTAGCGAAAAGTGCGTTAGCAGATGCGTTAAAAAAATTGGCAATCCCCATTGACGCAGGGCTAGCGGTATTTAATCTAAACCATCCAACAGAGGGCGTTGCTGATGGTGGTCGGATTGTGTACGGCTTAACCGAGATGAATGACAACAATAAAACCAGCTTGACCAACTTAATTAATGGTATGCCTGCACAAACTAACACCCCATTGTGTGAGACCTTGTATGAAGCCTACCAATATTTTAGCGGTGGACCGGTAACCTTTGGTAATAAAGATGCAAATCCAAATGGCAAAGATGCTATTGAGGGATATAAAGCAAATACCCCGCCTAGCATATTGCCTTCAGGTAATTATACTACGCCTTTTAAAAAGTGTCCCGATACCGCCTATGTGATATATATTACCGACGGTGCGCCAACCTTGGATAAGTCGGCGGATACATTGATAGCAGGATTACCAAAAGTAGAGGGTGACAAGTCTGATTATAGTGTGTTTAGTTTTAAGGGTGCTCAAGGTGCTGCAGACACCAGTTATATGCCTGCCTTAGCCGCTTATATGTATAATAATGATTTGGTTAAAGGTATTAAAGACTCTTTAGGCAATGATAATAAACAAAATGTCCGGGTGTTTACTATTGGTTTTTCTGAAGGTGCTGAAGAGGCAGCCGATTTATTAGAAGAAACCGCTTTTAGAGGCGGCAATCCTCGCGATAGCGTTACTGGTGTGTCTAAGGGCTATTATGTCGCTAAAGATGGTCTGGATTTAGTCGCCGCGTTAGACAATGCACTCAAGTCGATTTTGACCATTGACTCATCCTTTACTTCGCCCAGTATTGCCAGTAATAATTTTGATAAAACACAAACCTATAATTCAGCTTATTACGCCATGTTCTTACCTGGTAATGGACCACGCTGGAGTGGCAACCTCAAGAAATTAAAGGTTAACTCTGCTGGTGAAATCGTGGGGCCTGGTAAAAGTGCTAATGCCATTGATACGAATGGTAGTATTGCTGCAACCACTTGTACTTATTGGAATGCTTGCTCTATTTCTAAAGATGGTAATAAAGTGCTTGCCGGTGGAGTCTTACCGACATTACAGAAACAACTTAAAGGCCGCACAATTTATACCAATAGTGGGACAGGTTTAATCGATATTGCCTCATCTTCTTTTGTGTCTACTTATTCACAGGCAGATTTGGATTGGTTATATGGCGTTGATGTCGATGATGAAAACAAGGATGAAAGTACCTCTGATGCACGTGAAGATATAATGGGCGATCCGCTGCATTCAAAACCCTTAGCGATTAATTTTGGAAGTAAGCCAGTGTATGGTGCTGATGGCAAACTAGTAAGCGAAAATCTAGATGTAAGGATCCTTGTTGGTACTAATCAAGGGTTAGTGCATATGTTCAAAGACTCTGATGCTGGCAGTGATGATTATTCTATCGGCTCAGTGTCTGAATCTTGGGCATTTATGCCCAATAAACTTTGGGGAAATATTCCAAAATTGAGAGGCAATCCTGCAACGGGTATACATTCAGTTTATGGTATGGATTTATCGCCGGTTGCTTATACAACAAATAAATCAGATGGTTCGGTTGATAAAGCGTGGCTATTTTTAGGGATGCGCAGTGGTGGCGCTTCTTATTATGCGTTAGATATTAGCAAGCCTGATTCGCCCAGCTTTAAATGGATGATCAATTCCGATACCGCGGACTTTGAGGATCTTGGTCAAACCTGGTCGCAGCCTATCGTTACCTCCCTTAAGGGCGTTAGCGGTCCGGTGTTAATTTTGGGGGGGGGCATGGCGGCAACGCAAGGTTCAGGTCAGGCGGTATACATAGTCAATGCCGACACGGGCGCTTTTATTAAAAAATTTAGCGCAGAGGGTATGGGCAGCATTGCCACCAAAGTCGCGGTATTAGACAGTGATAATGATGGTTATACGGATAGAATTTATGCCAGTGACATAACTGGCAACGTTTGGCGAATGGATTTGGCTGGTACGGATGAAACAAAATGGACGGTATTTAAGTTTGCTGCAATTGCTGGTGCTGCACTTGATAATCGTAAGTTTTTTGCTGAACCCGTTATCGCCCAGACTGAATTTAATAATGTGCATTCCGATGGCACAAACTTGAGTTATCAAAAGGTTCCCTATGATGCGGTGACGATTGGCAGCGGCAACCGTGATAATCCGTTAGATATCACCACCAATGATATGTTTTATGTATTTCAGGATCGCAATGTGGTTAGCCAAAACTTTGCCACAAAACCTGCGGCTTTAACGGCCAGTAACCTTTATCCTGTAACCGGTGCGGCTCCTAGCGATAAAGATGATGATATTGCTTTTGGGCAAAAGCGCGGCTGGTATTATGACTTTGCCTCTGTGGGAGAGAAGAGTTTATCAGCGTCCCTTATCTTTAACGGCAAAGTGTACTTCACCTCTTTTGTGCCGCCCACGAATCAAGCGGTCGATCTTGATGCTGGAGTGTGTGGTTTTTCAGGACAGGGTAGGTTGTACGCCTTTGATTTACACAAAGGCACGCGAACATCCAGTCAACTGTACTATGAGGTGGGTGAGCGAGTGCCTGATACCCCGCAAATCGTTATTCCCAAACCAGAAGACGGCAAGCCTGCTGATGCTTATATTATTGGTATTGGCAAAGGTGAGTGTGAAAATGGTGTGTGCAGTGGCACTATCCCTTTAGAGGGTGGGTTAAATACCAATAAAATTTATTATCATATTAATGAGTAATACCAAATGAAGATGCGAAAAGGTTTTACCTTGATTGAATTGATGATTACTGTGGCCATCGTGGGGATTTTGGCGGCGATTGCCTACCCCTCGTATATTGAGTACATCACCAAGAGTGCCCGCTCTGAAGGGGTCGCGGCGGTAATGAATATCGCTAATTTGCAAGAACAGTATTATTTGGATAATCGTGAATATGCTACCGATATGAAAAAGTTAGGATTAACCGCTAACCCTTTTATTACCGAGCAAGGCCATTATAGTGTCGCCTCAGCCAGTACCAGTGCATTTACTATCACGGCAACTGCGCAGGGGGCACAGGCTACGCGGGACACTGTATGTAAGACGATAACCATGACGTCAGCAGGGGTCAAAGGCCCAGAAGCGGAGTGTTGGAAATGATTCGATATCTTGTTGGTTTCGTTTTAAGTATTTTTTGTTTTTTTTCGCTTGCGGCTACGAGTGAATCAGCACAAGACTACAAATGCCATATTAGTAGCGCAAAAGGGGATAAGGTTGTTTTTTATCGTTGGAAATCAAAAGATGTGAACTTAAATGCTGCCAGTTTACCGGGTAAGCAGTTAGCAGCATCGGATGGTAAAAAATATTTTATAAAAGATGTCGTTGAATGTGTTTCCCTAAGCCAAGAATTTACCGGTGACAAGAGCAAGCAATTAGATCGCATCACGCTCAGATAAGTTTTTATATTAAAAGTGTTACTAAGCGGTATTGATACAAGCTGTACCGCCGGTGGCGACCTATCCGTACCGTGTTTTAAGCATGGTCGTGGTGTCAATTTTTATTTAACATGTGTGTGAATTGGTTTTTTCTGGCTGACGATCATTGTGTTATTGTCGCCCTTTGCTAGAGGGCACTGCAGAGCTTATTTTTTGCTTTTTCTCAGTGTTCTCGTTTTAGCATTTATCTTTAAAAGGACAACAGCATGACTTCCCGTACTGCGCCATTAACCTCATGTTCAACCAAGGAGCTTTCTATAGCCAAACCTTATACGACGGGATTTTCTATGACAGATGTTGAACCGCTGCTTAACATTATGGAAAAACTGCGAGATCCACATACGGGTTGTCCTTGGGACAAGGCGCAAACGTTTCAAACCATAGTGCCTTTTACCTTAGAGGAAGCCTATGAAGTTGCCGATACCATAGAGCGTGTAGCCTGGGATGAATTACCCGATGAACTCGGGGATTTGTTATTTCAAATCGTATTCTATTGTCAGCTCGGTAAAGAGCAGGGGCTGTTTGATTTTGCCACTGTGATTGAGAAAATCAGCGCTAAGTTAACCCGTCGTCATCCCCATGTGTTTGGTGATCAAAGCCCACGCATAGGTGATAGCGCCCAAGCGATGAAGGCCAATTGGGAGGCGATGAAAGCGATTGAGCGTGAACAAAAAGCGCAGCAAGTGGCGAGTGAAACCCAAGCTGAGATGGTGGTTTCAGCGCTAGACAACATTCCTCGCTCACAAGCTGCACTATCACGTGCAATCAAAATTCAGCAAAGGGTGGCGCGAGTCGGATTTGATTGGGCCGAGCTTGAGCCCGTGGTTGCTAAAATCCACGAAGAAATCGATGAAGTCTTGCATGAAGTGAATCAAGACGAGCAAGACCAAGTTAAAGTGCAGTCCGAAATGGGCGACTTGCTGTTTGCCGTGGTGAATTTGGCTCGCCATCTTAAGGTCGATCCAGAGCAAGCGTTGCGCCAAGCCAATCTTAAATTTGAACGCCGTTTTCGTGGCGTTGAACAGTTGGCCAGTGACAGCGGTAAAAGCATGGAAGAGCACACATTAATGGAGCTCGATGGCTATTGGGACCAAGTAAAAGCGACGGAGACAAGATAAACGGCAAATTATCCCGATTGATGTTTGTCGAATCGCGCCGCCTTTGGTATACTATTGCCCCGTCCTAGTGCTTTCTTACAAGCACGTATTTTCAAACTCATTTTCTCAGGTTCAGCATGACTACAAGGTATATCTTCGTTACTGGTGGCGTTGTTTCATCACTAGGTAAAGGCATTGCAGCAGCATCATTAGCGGCAATTTTAGAGGCCCGCGGTCTCAATGTAACCATCATGAAACTGGACCCTTACATTAACGTTGATCCAGGTACCATGAGCCCAACCCAACATGGCGAAGTATTTGTTACTGAAGACGGTGCAGAAACAGATCTCGACTTGGGTCACTACGAGCGTTTCATCCGGACTAAGATGAATCGTCGTAACAACTTCACTACTGGTCGTATTTACGAAGAAGTATTGCGTAAAGAACGTCGTGGCGATTATTTGGGCGCAACCATTCAGGTTATCCCACACATCACTAATGCGATTAAAGAGAGAGTATTAGCAGGTGGCGAAGGCCATGATGTGGCTATCGTCGAAATCGGCGGTACTGTGGGCGATATCGAATCCTTGCCGTTCCTAGAGTCTATCCGTCAGCTCGGCGTTGAGCTGGGTCGTGATCGTACTCTGTTCATGCATTTAACCTTAGTGCCTTTCTTAGGTGCAGCAGGCGAAGTGAAAACTAAGCCAACTCAGCACTCAGTGAAAGAGCTGCGTTCTATCGGTATTGCACCCGATGTACTGGTTTGCCGTGGTGATCGCGCCGTTCCTGCGAATGAAAAAGCCAAAATTTCGCTATTCTGTAACGTCGAAGAGCGTGCGGTTATTTCATTAAAAGATGTTGATAGCATTTATAAAATTCCTGCTTTGTTGCGTTCACAAGGTTTAGATGACTTAGTGGTTAAGCGTTTCGGTTTAGAATGCCGTGAAGCGGACTTGTCTGAGTGGGAAAATGTGATTTACCAAGAAGCTAATCCAAACGGCGAAGTCGTTATTGGTATGGTGGGTAAGTACATTGAACTGCCAGATGCCTATAAGTCAGTCAACGAAGCATTAAAACACGCAGGCCTTAAAAAACGCGTATCTGTGACTATCAAGTATATTGATTCGCAAACCGTAGAAGCTAAAGGCGAAGAAGTCTTACAAGGCTTAGACGGTATCTTAGTGCCAGGCGGTTTTGGCGAGCGTGGTGTTGAAGGTAAGATACTGGCGGCAAAATTTGCCCGTGAAAACAATCTACCGTATTTCGGTATTTGTTTAGGTATGCAAGTTGCCCTGATTGAATTTGCGCGTAATGTTGCTGGCATGGCTGATGCACATTCAACTGAATTCAATAAAGAAACACCATTCCCAGTGGTGGGGTTGATCACTGAATGGATTGACGAAGAAGGTAATGTCGAGCAGCGCCATGAAGCGTCTGACTTAGGTGGCACTATGCGTTTAGGCGCGCAATTATGTCATTTACTCGAGGGTTCTAAAGCGGCACAAGCCTACAAAGATAATAGCTGTGTGGAACGCCATCGTCACCGTTATGAAG
>JBOFUF010000350.1:0-4235 GCA_051652445.1 Shewanella sp. | reverse complement strand
AAATAACAACCGCGGCTAAATACTTGCTCTAATTGTTCAACCGTCTCAATCCCTTCGGCTACCACATTTAATTTAAGGTTACGGGCTAATTCAATAATACTGCTCACAATCGCCTGATCTGCGGTATTAGTGGCGATATCAATCAAAAAGGAGCGATCAATTTTTAGGGTATTCACTTCAAAATGGCGCAAATAGGCAAGTGAGGAATACCCAGTACCAAAGTCATCGATGGCAACCTCGATCCCCAAAGATCTCAATCGAGTTAGATGACTTTTAGCAACATGCAACTCTTTCATTAATACCCCTTCGGTAATTTCAAGTCCCAAAGACATAACCGGCATTTGAGTTTCTTGCAGAATGCCTTGGAGGTATTCAATAAAATCGGCTTGCCTAAAATGTACCGCTGAAATATTGACCGACAATTTAAACGCAGAGCCATAACGCTTGGCCCAATAGGCTCCCTGCTTACAAGCTTGCTTGAGCACCCAACGATCAATCTCGATAATTAAACCGCAAGCCTCAGCCACTTTAATGAAAATATCGGGGCGAATAAATCCGTCTTGGGGATGTTTCCAGCGAATTAATGCCTCCATTCCAATGAGCTTATCGTTACGTAAAATATCAATTTGCGGTTGATAATATAGCTCAAATTCTTCCCGCTCTATGGCTTTGCGTAAATCAGCCTCAAGGCGTAAATGATAGAGGGCTTGAGCATTACGCTCGGAGGAATAATATTGAAAATTACCTCGCCCTTCTTCTTTGGCATGGTACATCGCCAGATCGGCATTCTTAATAAAAGCCTCGGGCAGCATCCCATCGTCAGGCCAAATACTGATACCTATGCTGGTCGAAATATAAAATTCACGGTCATATAACTTAAAAGGCGCGACAATTTGCGCCAACAGGCGCGTGGCAACATGGTTAACATCGTCAATATTATTGGCATTCCGCAGTAAAATCACAAACTCGTCGCCACCAAAGCGACAAAGCAAGTGCTCACTCGAAATACAAGATTGCAGACGACTAGAGGCCTCGACCAGTAAGGCATCGCCCATACTATGACCATAGGAGTCATTGACATGCTTAAATCTATCGAGATCCAAAAACAGCAGTGCCAGTTTCTCACCCGTTTGCTGCGCAGTTTGAATCGACTGCAATAGACGGCTAGAAAATAAAGAGCGATTGGGTAAGCCGGTAAGCACGTCGAAATTAACCAAACGACGTAAATCGGCTTCAGTGCGTTTACGTTCAGTAATATCCGAGAATACCACCACATAATGGGTCACTTTACCGTTGGTGCTTTGCATAACCGATAGGGTTAACCACACTGGACAGGGCTGTTGACTGGCGTTGATTAACTCACGCTCACCCGTCCAAGATTGACTACCGCTGAGCCATTGATTGATATCGAATGCTAATTCATCATTCATTTGTACAAACTTGGCAAATGATTGCCCGACTAAATCAGCCGAGTCGATGCCAATAACTTGTTGCGCGGCGAAATTCGCCACTTCAATCCCCCCTGCGGCATCTAAAATCAGCATGCCTTCGGAAGTATTACCAAAGGCTTTTGCCAATAAATTAACTTCATCCTCTAGCTGTCGCTGCACCGTGATATCGCTATAAATACCCGCGACCCGTTCAATTTCATTTGAGTGCTTATTGCGAGCAACTGGCCGCCCCCGAACCCTCAACCACCCCCAATCTCCATCCGTGCGTTGATAACGATATTCGGTCTCGAATCGGTCTACCTCGCCGCGCATCAGATCGTTCCATTGTGCGAAGATTTTTTCCCTATCCTGTGGATGCACCGGCAAATCCTCTAAGCGCACAACAATTTCATGAGTATGCTTACCGAGGACCGAGCCACGATTATCAAGATGAAACGTCTGAGTCGCTTTATGCCACTCCCAGAGATCTGAATCACTGCCGCGTAGAGATTGCCTTAATCTATCATCGCTCTCTGTTAATGCCTGATTCATCAGCTTAAATGTATTAATTTGTCGCTGTCGATACCAAGCAAGACTTACGGCAATCGCGGCAAATAACAGGAGCAAAATGCCTTTAAAACCTTGTGATAACCACCAGGGTTGCTCAACATAAAAAGAGTAAGAAAACGGCTTATCTGACCATATTCCATTCACTTGGCTCAAAATATCTAACACATAGCCACCCGCCGCTAATCCTGCGAGATTGATCTGAGATTCTCCCTGCAACAACACATAATGGCTTTTTTCATTTTGATAGCGTAATCGGTATTTAAATTGGATTGGCGAGTCATCGAGATAATCTAAGTTAGTGATTTGAAAACTCACCATTTTCGCTTCGGATTTTATGATCATTCTGTCACGTGGTAACAGAGACACTTCTGTCATGTCGTTATCGTAGACAGAGACAGATTCAAGTAAGACGCGATCATGGTTAATACGATTAACCAGCCTATCAACGTCGAGTCGCATCACCCCTTGAGGTGTACCTAAGTAGAAACCGGTTTTGGGCGAGTAGAAATAAGCCCCTTCGTTCATCTCACCTGAAATCAAGCCATCGAGCTTATCGAATACTCCGATATCACCGCTTTGCCTATCCTGCCTGATCAGAGAATCGGCGCAACCCACAAGGTTACTCTGAGGTGTTTTTTGAATAAAAAAGACTGAACTGCAATCTAATTGCCATTTGGCAGTCAGCGAAATTACCGTTCCTGTCTGTTGATTGTATTCAAACAAGCCTTTTTCATAGGATCCAAACCACATAATCCCAGCTGACATTTCTTCAATATGGTTGACCGTTGGCTGCGCTGCGAAAGCATTAAATAAGTGGCGTTGATCGTGAAACTCGTGTTGGCTGTCAATGTAACCGAAGACTTTTTTACCACTGACCCAAAGTCGGTCATCTGAGGTTCGATAAACAGTGCGGATCCACGGTAGCTTAGAGCCATCAACATGGGGGGAATATTTATCAATATCAAAAAGCTGAGGCTGTTGCAGTCCCGCCTCCCAAAAATAAAGCCCCGTGGTGGTCACTATCCAAATACGCCCTTTCAGTTTAGGGTCGCGATAAGTTTTATAGATCAGCTTATTTTTAAAGTCATCATTACCGCCAGTCCATTGAGAGAAACGGCCGCCTTGCAAGCTGTGCTTATTAACAACAAAAAGTCCTCGGGTGGTCGATAGTAGTAAATTATCACCCTCTAGCGCACTAATATCATAAATCCTTTCATTGGGATTAAATCCCTCAATCGGCACGTTTACCGCTTTATCGCCACCTTTAGCCATAAAATCTAACCGCGAGGAACCAAGCCAAACACCTTCGTCACTGGCATATACCGACCAGTTCATGGCATCGGTCAGTTGATAGGGATCATCAGCAGTATAAGTGTCTAGGATAAAATCAGGTTGTGGCGCCAATAGTGCTAATCCATCACCAGAGCCTCCAGCCCACATCAAACCTGCATCATCAACTAACAGGGCTTTCAGTGTTTCCATGTTGGCCGCTGTCTTTAACTCTTGTTGATAGTTTTCAACCCGCCGCGTCTCAGGCGACCATTTCAACAAGCCAATAAGACTGGCAAACCACAAATGCCCTTTCGCATCTTCAATGATCGCTGTGCTCGAATCGGGTAATTCTGGCACAGGCATCATTTGCCGAGCAATGTGATCGAATTGATAAACACCACTCGTTGTCGCAATCCAGATCCTATTTTGCGTATCCGCTAACATATCGAGAATACTGCCCATGGATTGCGTCCAAGCATATTGAAATAGTCGATCGCCATTTTGCTCGAGCAGTTCCAATTGTAAACGGCCTGCGACCAGCATTTGACCATTTGGCATAACCAATAATTTACGCCAAGGGAGATCCCGATCAATAGGCAACTGAGTGATCAGCCGCAACTCAGATGTTGATGGGCTGAATTCGTAAATCTGTCCATTATCAATTAATAAGCGCCATTTCTGGGCATTCTTTCGCGCTGCCGATACCAAGGCACCGCCCAAAAACTGCGGAAAGAGATCAGGGGAGCCAAAGGCTGTAAACTGATTTTCGACGATATCGTACAGATAAATAGCCGCATTGGTACTGACCAACAACTGATCACGGTCAATATTGACTACAGCCTTCACAAAGTCATCTTCGAGACGGGATTCAGTGCTAATTTTATCAATGCGCCGCACCTTAAAATTACTAACCCGATACAAGCCTTGCTCCGTCGCCGCCCATACAAAGCCATAATCATCTAG
>JBOFUF010000349.1:0-5796 GCA_051652445.1 Shewanella sp. | reverse complement strand
GGTTCATTTTTTAGGTAGAGCAGTTGTAATGAGATGACTGTGATCGACACTTAAATCTTTAGACTTCTAGAAGTCTACCTGTTAAGTTGTTGAACATGCACAAATCTTGTGTAATTCTTAATCTCGATTGAATACTGGGCTACAACGGATAAGGAAGGGAAAATGAAATTAGCGTCACTGGCATTACACTACGGTTATGAGTCCGAAGCGACCACGAAGGCGGCCGCAGTACCTATCTATCAAACAACCTCTTATACCTTCGATGATACCCAGCATGGTGCTGATTTATTCGACTTAAAAGTCGCTGGCAATATTTATACTCGGATAATGAATCCTACTACTAGCGTGCTCGAGCAGCGTCTGGCAGCCATTGAAGGCGGCATCGGTGCGCTGGCCGTGGCATCGGGTATGGCGGCGATTACCTATGCGATTCAAGCCTTGACTCAAGTTGGCGATAATATTGTCAGCACCAGTCAGCTCTATGGTGGCACCTATAATCTGTTTGCCCATACACTGCCGCGTCAAGGCGTTGAAGTGCGTATGGCAGCTTTCGATGATTTTGAAGGCCTCGATGAGCTGATCGACGATAAAACCAAGGCCTTGTTCTGCGAATCGATTGGTAATCCGGCGGGCAATATTGTTGATTTACAACGTTTAGCCGAGATTGCCCATAAGCATGGCGTACCTTTGATTGTCGATAATACGGTCGCGACGCCAGTGCTATGTCGCCCCTTTGAGCATGGCGCCGATATCGTTATTCATTCGTTAACTAAATACATTGGTGGCCATGGTACGACAATCGGTGGGGTGATTATCGATTCTGGCAAGTTCGATTGGGTGGCGAATAAGCAAAGATTTGCCTTACTCAACCAAGCCGATCCTTCCTACCACGGCGTGGTTTACACAGAAGCCTTTGGTCCTGCTGCATTTATTGGTCGTTGCCGTGTGGTACCGCTGCGTAATACTGGCGCTGCACTGTCACCGCACAGTGCATTTTTACTGTTGCAAGGCCTTGAAACCTTAAGCCTTAGAATGGAGCGTCATTGCTCGAATGCCTTGGCGTTAGCGGAATATCTGGTGCTGCATCCAGCGGTCAGTTGGGTGAATTACGGCGCCTTGCCGAGCAGCCCTTATCAGGATAATTGCCACAAGATCACCAGTGGAAAAGCTTCTGGGATCATCAGCTTTGGGATTAAGGCGGCGACGCCTGAAGAAGGTAAGCTTGCTGGCGGACGTTTTATCGATGCACTGCAGATGATCCTGCGTTTAGTCAACATTGGCGATGCGAAATCCTTGGCTTGTCACCCTGCGAGCACGACGCACAGACAGCTCGATGCCGATGAACTGGCAAGGGCGGGCGTGTCAGAGGATCTTATCCGTATCTCGGTTGGGATTGAGCATATCGACGACATCATTAACGATGTGGCGCAGGCGCTCGATAAGGCACTGGTGAGCAAATAGCGGGTATCGAATAGCCAATAGTGCATCGTCAGCAATAAAAGGTAGGATGCGTCTATGTAAGCGTATCATTGACAACCGGCCTTGTAAGCATGGGTAGATGTTAAGCGTGTTTCCTTCATCATGTGCTGATTTAAGGCCTTGAACCTAGTGCATGAAAAAGAGCCAGACATGGCTGGCTCTCGTTCATAGGCTCTCATTCATAGCCTCTCGTCCATCGTGCCAATTCCGACGAGGTTATTTTTTCTGTGCCTGCAGGATCACAAACTTACCGTTGGAGGCCACTGTGGTGCAATTCTTAAATAAGCGTTGTAATTTCACATGGTAAGCCAGATGACGGTTGCCGACGATATGTAAAATACCGCCGTCTTTTAAGCGGCGGCGGGCATCTAAAAACATCTGCCAAGCGATATGATCGGTAATCGCTTCACCTTGATGGAACGGCGGGTTACACAGTACCAGATCCGGTTGCACTTCTTCTGGTAGATGCGTCATGCAGTCATCCCAATAAAAGTGGCCTTTGTCTGCGGGCAATTGGTTGCGAGCCCAGTTTGCCCTGGCTGATGCGACTGCCATTTCAGAATCATCGATAAAGTGAATGTCAGCTTCTGGGAATAACTGGGCGATGCGTAACCCTAGCACGCCATTACCACAGCCGAGATCGACAATTGACTTAAAATCCCCTTTGGGCAGATTGTCGAGCATGATGCGTGCGCCAATATCAAGTTTGTTGGCGGCAAACACATTACTTAAGTTGCTGACCTCAAGTTGATATTCGGGTACGGCCCAAGTCACTTCTTTGGCTAATGGTCTGGGTTTACCATCACTGACACAGGTGATCACTCGGGTGTTTTTCCACGCTAAACTGGCGCTTGCGGGGCCTAAATGTTTAGCAAAGACGTTGAGTAAGGCGCCATTAATTGATTTGGCTTTGGCGGCCACTAATACACGAGTGCCTGCGGGTAACACTTGCGACAAGCGTGTGAGCTGGTGGGCAAAGTAGCTTAAGTTCTTAGGCAACTTCATCAAAACTAAGGCTAAGTTTTCTGGCAACGTATCGCAACTGGTAAACCATTGCAGATTATCCAGAGGCAACTGATTGCGGCCATGGTTTTGTTCTGTGCCTAAAAAGCTGGTTCTGGCATCGGTTTCAACACACAGTGGCCAACTTGGATTCAGTTTCGATACACCGCAGCTTAAGGCGCCGAAACTGTCGTTGATAATGGCAGTTGGCAAAGCGGCTTGCTCTGACTCAATAAGGCTTTTGAGTAAGTGTTCATCGGCGGCATCCCAAGCTTGAAGATGAGATTCCTGCTGAGCCGGATACCGTAAGAGTTCGAGTTCAACACCCGCTACTGAAAATTGTGTTGTCATATGCCACACTGCGCCAATAAATTTAAGGCGCCGATTATCGCAGATTTCATGGTTGAGTGCGACGGCTCGCATGGAGGACGTTAATGCAGCAAGGTCAGTTAGGGTTTGATACAGAGGATGAGGCTCAAATTAAACCGCCCATCACCTTAGTGCGGGGGTATCTTAATACTGAGCAGCAAGCGGCACTAATGAAAGAGGCGTTGACCTATCCCTTAAGTCGCCCCGAAATTCGAGTCTTCGGTCGGTTGCACGCAATTCCTCGCCAGCAGGTGTGGTTTGGTGATATGGGCTGTGACTATTTATATTCAGGGCTGCTTATCCGCGCCTTACCTTGGCCTAATTATGCTCACAAGTTGAGGGATAAGCTGGCGCGGGATTATGGCTTGGCGAGCAACGGGGTGCTAGTGAATCGCTACGCCGATGGTAAAGATTGTATGGGCGCCCACAGTGATGATGAACCTGAAATTGCCCAGGGTAGCCATATTGCTTCGATATCCTTAGGCGCCCAGCGGGATTTTGTGCTTAAGCATAAGCACAGTCAAACCCAATACTGCATCAGTTTGAATAGTGGTGATCTACTGCTCATGCACTGGCCCATGCAAAGTGACTGGTTACACAGCTTGCCTAAACGTTTAAAGGTAAAGACGCCCCGCTGGAATTATACCTTTAGACAACTTATCGTTAATTTTCATGGCTAAATCTTAATGCTGGAGAGCGGCGAAAATAATCCGGCGTTATGGCAAGAAATATAATGTTAGGACATCGACAAATTGAAAGCGTGAATTTGATCTTTTCAATTTGAAGCAGTACTCTGCGATCACTGGATTTTCCCATTCTGAGACTCGAATATGTCCAATTCCAATTCCCATGCGCAAGGCAGTGTGGCTCACATTATTTCGCAGAAGTTAACTGAAAGCTTCTCGCCGACACACTTAGAAGTGATCAACGAAAGTAATCGTCACCATGTGCCCCCGAATTCAGAAACCCATTTCAAAGTTGTGCTCGTCAGTGAGCAGTTTGATGGTTTGCGTCTGCTAGCACGTCATCGATTGGTCAATACTAACCTCACCCATGAGTTAGCCAATGGCGTGCATGCTTTGTCTATTCATACTTTCACTCAAAGTGAGTGGGATGCGAATGCACAAGTACCTAATACGCCAAATTGTCGCGGTTAATTAATCGCTCAGCAATATTGTTTAGCTTAGATTTCAAGGCCACTCCTCATCGGGTGGCTTCTTGTTTCATGTGAATGGCCACATTAGCAGCGGATTTATGTGAGATGATTTCATCTTAAATTATCTTGTTATCGGCGTAATTCATTTGGTGTTATGCTTGCAAGTCATAAATAGACCGTTACAGTGGCGTTGATGTCGCCCTGATAACTTGGAGAACCCTATGCCATTACTTGATAGCTTTACCGTTGATCATACTCGGATGAATGCCCCTGCGGTTCGTATCGCTAAGCATATGAGCACGCCAAAAGGCGATGCCATTACAGTATTTGATTTGCGTTTTTGCGCACCGAATAAAGAGATTCTCAGTGAGCGTGGTATTCACACTCTGGAGCATTTATTCGCGGGTTTTATGCGTGACCATTTGAATGGCAGCGATGTTGAGATCATCGATATTTCACCCATGGGATGTCGTACCGGTTTTTATATGAGTTTGATTGGTGAACCCACAGAACGCCAAGTGGCCGATGCGTGGTTAGCCGCGATGGAAGATGTGCTTAAAGTGGTTGAACAGTCTGAAATTCCTGAGTTAAACGAATATCAGTGTGGTACTTATGAGATGCATTCATTAGAGCAGGCACAATATATCGCCCGTAATATTATTGCGGCAGGCGTGAGTGTGAATCGTAATGATGATTTGAAATTAAGCGACGAAATTCTAGGTAAGCTGTAATTGTTCGCACTCTTATAGTATGAGAGTGCTTAGCCAGTAAATTCAGTTTCCTGACGTTAATAAGAGAAAGCGACGCGAGTCGCTTTTTTTTTCAAGCAAATTCAGTTATTTTACAAGCTAATAACAAAAAATGCCGTACGCTAACAACGTTTTTGGGAGCTTGATTATGCCTAGTCGTTACTTCACCGTATCACTCTGTGCCATTTCTGTATCGCTTGCCTGTTCTAGCACAACGTTTGCCGATGATCTTCACCGTCAGATGCTTGAATTAAATAAGCTCAATGACACATACCATTCAACGTCTGATCCTTTAGCCTTAGGCCAATTAACGGCTTTGACCGTGTTGCCTGCGGATATTAGCGGCAATCCTGCGAGCATCAGCATGCGCAGCGCGACTCAGGGTGTTGCTGTATTACAAGATAGAGTGTATTTCTCCCCTGCGCCGTATTCAGCGCCGCAATTACAACTCTTACCTAATATGCTGCAACAACACAGTGTTACCGTTACCCCAATGGCAAATATGGCTGTTGGAGGGCAAGGGGCGTTTGGGGTGGTGAGTTATCAAACCTTACCTGTCGCCGAACAATCGGAAAACAGCAAGGTAACCCTCGAGGGTAATACCGATTCAAACTACAGTGTCGATATGAATTGGGGGGTGAAGCAAAAAGAATATGGCATGATTCTCGCGGTTAATTACGCAGATAATAGCGGCGCCCATCACTTGCTCAATGGCCAAGATACTGACCGCCAAACAACTGATATCTTATTTAAAATCAATTCAGCGAGTTTACCCGGCGCCAGAAGTTCGCAGCTAACTGAGTTTACTTATCAGTTCCTCGATGATGATAGCTATCGCTCTCAACTGGGGTTAACGCAGGCCGATTGGCAACAAGATCCGATGAGTTTGTATTCGGCCACTGCGGGAGATAAACATAAGGGGCGACAGCATAAGTACCAACTGGCCCACCAAGTTGTACTGAGTAGAACACATAAGGTTATCACTGACTTTTACTATCAATCCTATTCGCAGCAATTAAATCAACTCAATCAATTTGATGG
>JBOFUF010000348.1:0-1316 GCA_051652445.1 Shewanella sp. | reverse complement strand
TAGCATCAAGGGCTTAGATGTTGCTGCCGTCAATGCACGCGCACTGGCAGCCCAAATGAACCTACGTTTTGATACCGACGGCACAGTGGGCGTAAGCTTGGACGAAACCACGCTGCGCACCGATATCGACGCGCTGTTTGAGGTGATCTTAGGCGCGGGTCATGGTTTAGATGTTGCCGCGTTAGACGCGCAAATCGTGAGCCAAGGTAGCCAATCGATTCCGGCGGCACTCGTGCGCCAAGATGCGATTTTAAGCCACCCGACCTTCAATCGCTATCAAAGCGAAACCGAGATGATGCGTTATATTAAACGTCTCGAAAGTAAAGACTTAGCACTTAACTACTCGATGATTTCACTGGGCTCTTGCACCATGAAGTTAAACGCAGCGGTTGAAATGCTCCCCGTGAGCTGGCCAGAATTTGCCAACATGCATCCCTTCTGCCCACGGGATCAAGCCAAAGGCTACACCCAGTTAATTGAAGAATTGTCGACTTGGTTAGTGAATATCACAGGTTACGATGCTGTGTGTATCCAACCTAACTCAGGCGCTCAAGGTGAATATGCGGGCTTGTTAGCCATCAAAAAATACCATGAGTCACGCGGTGATGCGCACAGAAACATCTGTTTGATCCCGCAATCTGCCCACGGTACTAACCCTGCATCGGCGCAATTAGCGGGTATGCAAGTGGTGGTGACGGCGTGTGACAAGCTAGGTAACGTTGATTTAGATGATTTGAGGACAAAAGCGGCCGAAGTGGCTGAAAACTTGTCTTGCATTATGATCACTTACCCATCGACTCACGGTGTATATGAAGAAACCGTGGGCGAAATCTGCAACATCGTGCATCAGCACGGCGGACAAGTGTATTTAGACGGCGCCAACATGAACGCTCAGGTCGGCTTAACCTCGCCTGGCTTTATCGGTGCCGACGTATCACACCTTAACCTGCACAAAACCTTCGCCATACCACACGGCGGCGGTGGTCCAGGTATGGGTCCCATCGGCGTGAAAGCGCACTTAGCGCCGTTCGTAGCCGGTCACGTAGTGGTGAAACCGGGCCTAATAAGCGATAACAACGGCGCAGTATCAGCGGCACCTTACGGTAGCGCAGGCATTCTGCCCATCAGCTGGATGTACATTAAGCTGTTAGGCTCTGAGGGTCTTCAAAAGTCGACCCAAACCGCACTGTTAAACGCAAATTATGTGATGAAGAAGCTGTCTGAACACTACCCAGTATTGTTCCGTGGCCGTAACTCCCGCGTCGCGCACGAATGTATTATCGACCTACGCCCACTGAAAGAAGCCTCAGGCGTGA
>JBOFUF010000347.1:0-2919 GCA_051652445.1 Shewanella sp. | reverse complement strand
ACTAAGCACTTGAAACCGTCGCTCCAGTTACCTTGGATCCAGTTCATCATGTAGCCGCCGTAAGAACCGCCCAGTGCACAAGCATTTTGCGGATCAAGCCACTTTTGTTGCTGACTCACCGCCGCGAGGCCTTTTTGCAGATCTTCTAGTGGCTTACCGCCCCAATCTTGGCTGATTGAGTCAGTAAAGGCTTGGCCGTAGCCGGTAGAGCCGTGAAAATCCACCATCACGACACCGTAACCCGCACCCGCCCATAATTGCGCATTCCAACGGCCACTGAATGAATTACCAAATGAGCCTTGCGGCCCGCCGTGCACGAGATAGGCAATCGGGTACTTTTTACCTTCTTGGTAGTTCGCTGGTTTGATCCAGTAACCGTAAACATCTTCGTTATTCCAACCTTTAAAACTGAACTGCTCAAACTTTCCGAACGTGATCGCGGCCAATTTGGCTTTATTCACTTCCGTCAGACGCTTAAGACTTTGACCCTCTGTGGTAATACTGTAGAGATCGCCAGGTTCGACTAAGGTTTTGCTATCGAAAATCAGTGCATCGTTCGTGACCGCAATCACGCTATTGGTGCCATCGCTGTAAATAGAACGCACATCCCCAAATTGGGTATTCACTTGAAAAATAGACACTTGGCCTATGTCTTGCGCAGTTACATACAGAGTTCGATTATCAGGCGCAAACATCAGTGAGCTTGGGCTGCGATCCCATAATGGCGCCACCTCTTTGGTTTGGCCGGTGTTGGTATCGCGCAGCATAATGCCGTAGCGATCGGCTTCAAAGCCAGGTTTTTTCATCGCTAAATAGGCCATGTAACGACCATCGCTCGAAAATGTTGGCTGCGCATCCCATGCAAGGTTGTCTTGGGTTAAGTTGATTGCCGTGCCGCCTGTCACTGGTACTTGCCACAAATCAAAGTTTGTAGTCCAAGCTTGATCTTTGCTGGGGGCTTTAGCGCTATAAACCACAAACTTACCGTCTGGGGTGAAGGTCACTTCTTCCATACCCGAGAACGGTTTTGGCGGCGTTTCAGTGTCTAAGCCTTGGGTGATATCCAGCACTTTAGTGAGTTTCTCACCGTTGACTGCACCAACAAATAAATGGTTACGAGCGTGGTCTTGCCACGTATCCCAATGGCGAACCATTAACTGCTTGTATTCGCGCCCCGTCGATTTACGCTCAGCTTCGGCACTAAATTTATCCTTTGAACAGGCTAAGTCATTACACTCTGGGAATACACGCATGCTGAGCACGACTTGCTTACCGTCGTTTGACAGTTTGTAACCATCAATATCCAAAGGTAAATCAGAAATTTGAACGGCTTCACCGCCCGTTAATGGCAGTTGAAATATCTGGCTTGAACCACTGCGATTGGCAAGGAAATAAATCGACTTGTCGTCATTGGCGAAGCTCACATCATGCTCAGTGCCGGCGGCAGAGGTCAATTGTAGTGGTTTGGCTTTCGTGTCAGTCAAATCTAATAAATACAGTTCAGAGCTGGTCTCCCCCTTATCGTTGACCATTTTAAGACCATAAACTAATTTAGTGCCGTCGTGGGACACAGTCGTAGAATGCATCTTATTGAGTTTTAACAGTTGTTGCACAGTAAAAGGCGTTGGATCGGCCGCTTGGGCAGATAACGCCAATCCTGCGGCACCGAGTGCCAATAGGAGAGGAGCTATTTTCATTATTATGTCCGTCTTGGGTTATACCGGTTCAATCGTTCTGCCTCGTTTTACAGCGTGGTAACAGAATGAATGTTAAAAACGATCTAAAATCGTATCTTTAAAGATAAGCTTGCCACACTATCGAAACAAAAACGCTCAGGCAAGCCAAATGGCCAACCTGAGCGTATTTTTTTGTGACAAAATGTCTGTGGCACGGTTATTGGACGAAAGACGCTGCTCGCAGGACTCGAGTTAGGCTTTCGCCTTCGCATTCGCGATATTCACTTTCCAAATCGCAGGGCCCGTTTCATGGGCGTTCACGCCATGTGAGTCCACCGCCACAGTCACTGGCATATCTTGCACATCAAACTCGTAAATCGCTTCCATGCCCAAATCAGCAAAGGCCACGACCCGAGAATGTTTAATTGCTTTAGACACTAAATACGCCGCGCCACCAACGGCCATCAGATAGACTGCTTTGTGTTTTTTGATCGATTCAACGGTCGCAGGGCCACGCTCAGCTTTACCTATCATGCCCATCAGGCCCGTTTTATCTAACATTAAGTCAGTAAATTTATCCATACGGGTTGCTGTGGTTGGACCCGCAGGACCGACAACTTCAGTACCGACTGGATCAACGGGGCCAACGTAGTAAATAAACTTACCGGTAAAGTCCACGCCTTCTGGCAGACCTTCACCGCTTTCAATCAGGTTTTGAATGCGCTTATGGGCCGCATCACGACCCGTCAACATTTTACCGCTCAGCAGAATGGTTTCACCGCTTTGCCACTGCTCGATATCCGCTTGAGTGACAGTATCTAAGTTCACGCGGCGCACATCATCACCCACTTCACGGGTAATTTCTGGCCAATCGGCCAATGATGGCGGCGTTAATTCCGCAGGACCTGATCCGTCTAAATGGAAATGCACGTGGCGAGTTGCTGCACAGTTGGGGATCATCACCACAGGCTTTGACGCCGCGTGGGTTGGCGCCGATTTGATTTTAACGTCTAACACTGTGGTTAAACCGCCAAGACCTTGGGCACCTATGCCTAAATTGTTCGCGCGCTCAAAAATGTCTAAACGCAGCTTTTCTTCGGTCGTTTGCGCGCCACGGGCCATTAACTCATGGATATCTACACTTTCCATCAGTGCTTCTTTGGCTAATACGGCCGCTTTTTCCGCCGTGCCGCCGATGCCTATCCCCAGCATACCCGGTGGACACCAGCCTGCGCCCATGGTT